>DATFJA010000270.1:0-11252 GCA_035269545.1 Salegentibacter sp. | reverse complement strand
TTAAAAACGCCGGGTAAATTAACGGGAAGTCTTGCCGTGCTCTTCGGTACAAAAGGATTAATTAGCTTTGATTACTCTTATAAAGATTACTCAGCAACTGAATTTAGACCTACTGATGATCCTGAATTCCAGTTTCAAAATGAACTTATTTCAGATGAACTCCAGCCGGTTTCCACTTTTAGATTGGGTGGCGAGTATAGAATTAGCAATTGGAGTTTAAGAGGTGGTTACCGTTATGAACAAAGTCCATATGCAAACGAAATTACAGTAGGCGATCTTACCGGCTATTCTGCCGGACTTGGTTACGACTTTGGAAGCATGAAAGTAGACTTAGCTTACACTAATTCTCAATATGAAGAAAATCCAAGGCTCTACGAAAGAGGCCTAACAAATACAGCAAATATAGACCGTGATCTTTCTAATTTTATCCTGTCTTTAAGTTTCGGTTTGTAAAAAGTAGAACAAATTATTTTAATTTCAACGCCCGGTTTGGGCGTTTTTTTTATTCCAAAAATAGAAAATAGCAAACGAACAGAAATAACTAATTATTTTTCAGTAACTTAGAGTACCTATTTATTTTAGCCTCATCTATCATAGCTGCATTACTAACACTTAATTAAACAGCTTATGAAATCAATTTTTTACTGGATGATGCTAATCCCTTTTTTAGTATTCTCCCAAGATCAACAAAGTAATAATGAGGAATATCTCATTGTAGGAACTTCTATTTTTTCAGCTAAAAAAGACAAGATGAAAGAATTCTCGGAAGGAATGAAAAACCACAACGAGGAATTCCATGCCGAAGGTGCCATGGGGGTCCGAATTTTTAATATTATGAATGGTCAAAACGCCTATGATTATATGGCGGTTATGGGACCGATGCCCTGGAGCGCATTAGATAAATCCTATCAAAACCAGGAAGCTCATGATGAAGACTGGGAAAATAACGTAGTACCTTATCTCGCCAGCGAAGAACAGGTGAATTTTTGGAGATTTCATAATAATTTATCTCACTTCCCTCCAGATTTTGAAATGAGCAAACTTAGAGTTACCCTTTGGGATATTGCTAGAGGTAAATATGATGCTATGGTCTCTAAATTAGAAAAAGTAACAAAGGTCTTGAAAGAAAAATCATCTGAAACACCTTTTGGAATTTATACCAATGAATTTTCTTCCACCCAGTCAGGGCAGGATTTATCGGTAGTCTATTTTTTTGATGATTTTGCATGGCTCGGAAAAGATCAAAAACTTAAAGAGAAATTTAATGAAGTTCATGGCTCTGGTTCCTTCGATTCATTTGTAACTGAATGGATGGATATTACCAATGGTGCCTCCCAGGAGGTTTGGATATACAACCAAAGTCTTAGTGGCATTGGACCACAGGTTACTACCTCTACCGAGGATTAGAAGAGTCTTAGCTACGATTAGAAAAGCCTGCCCAGAAATTATCAGGGCAGGCTTTTCTAATAACTTTTACATTTAGCATCTTCAATGCCATTCAAAGCATTCAAAATTAATTTTTGAAAAGTCTCCAGCATGAAAAGTAGAATTTAATTCCTGAAAAATTCAGAATTTCTTATCTTGTCAAAAATTAACAACCTATCATGTTTGAGTTTGACCAGGAAACCTGGATTTACTTCGCGCTCATAGCGGTTTTTCTCATTTACTTTATCTGGAATTCTCGAAGAGCCAAAAAGAAACGAAAAGCCCGTAAAAACAGGAATTTCAGAAGACGCTATATGGAACGTCGAAATCACGAAAAATCAGAAACCAATACATGATTTCTCTATCGGCATAAATCTTCGTTTTGTACCTTTGGAAAATAAATTACCATAGGCTACTTAAGGAAACAAAACATTTTTATGAAGATTTATACTAAAACCGGTGACAAAGGAACCACCGCTCTATTTGGAGGCACCAGGGTTCCAAAACATCACATTCGCATAGAAAGCTACGGCACAGTAGACGAGCTCAACTCACACATCGGACTTATTCGCGATCAGGATACCGGAGAGCATACCAAAAAAATATTAAGCAGAATTCAGGATAGGCTATTTACTATTGGCTCTACATTGGCTACAGATCCAGACAAACAAAAATTAAAGAGCGGCAAAGACCGACTAACAATTCCAAAAATTTCAGCTGAAGATATTTACCTGCTGGAGAAAGAGATGGATAAGATGAATGAAGAGCTTCCCGAAATGACTCATTTTGTGCTTCCGGGCGGTCACCAAAGCGTGTCATTCTGTCACATAGCTCGTTGCGTTTGCCGCCGCGCAGAGCGACTTGCCACAGCTTTATACGAAATTGAAGCTTTTGATGAAGCTGTATTGCAATACCTCAATAGACTTTCTGACTACCTATTTGTGCTGGCACGGATGTTGTCTAAAAGATTACAGGCCGAAGAGGTAAAATGGATTCCTGAGAAAGGATAAAACCTCAAGGTTAGCAAGAATTATCTATTACATTACCCAAGAGGAGCTTATGAGGAATTATGAATCAATAGTATTCTAATTTAATGACAAGCTCAGGAGCTTCTAAAACTCGATTTTGGAATAAAATTTATAACTTTTGCGTAAGTTCTTAACATTATTGATTAAATAATAGATTTTTTTCTTGGCTATTACCACAAAAAATTTATTTTTGCAAAAATAATAAACCTGATCAACCCATGTATTGGACTTTAGAATTAGCATCTTATTTAAGTGACGCCCCCTGGCCAGCAACTAAGGACGAGTTAATTGACTATGCGATTAGAACCGGTGCTCCGCTAGAAGTAGTAGAGAACCTGCAGGCAATTGAAGATGAAGGAGACTCGTATGATTCTATTGAGGAAATTTGGCCCGATTATCCAACTGATGATGATTATCTTTGGAATGAGGATGAATATTAAATAACAACACGCAAAAAATAGAAAAAAGTCTCCAAAGTGAGGCTTTTTTTTTGCGTACATTTAAACCCGTATTAAACAAAAACTATTATGAGTTTTTTAAATTCTGTATTAAAAGTATTTGTTGGCGATAAATCAAAAAAAGACGTCAAAGAAATACAACCCATAGTCGAAAAGATCAAGGCGCTGGAAGGTGAGTTTGAAGCCCTTTCTATAGACGAACTTAGAGCAAAAACTACAAGTTTTAAAGCGAAGATTGCTGAAGCTTTAAAAGATATAAACAAACAAATAGAGGAACTGGAAGCTGAGGCTGATGCCAGTGACGATATTACGCGAAAAGAAGATATTTATGCAGAGATTGATGCCCTTAAAGCTAAGTCTTATGAAATATCTGAAGGCGTTTTAAATGATATTCTTCCAGAAGCTTTTGCTACCGTGAAAGAAACCGCTAAACGTTTCTTCCACAACGAGCAACTTAAAGTTACAGCATCAGAATATGATCGTGAACTTTCTGGCGAGAAAGACTATGTAAATCTGGAGGGAGATCACGCTATTTGGAATAACTCCTGGGATGCTGCCGGTAAGCCGGTGACATGGGATATGATCCATTATGATGTTCAGCTAATTGGTGGTGTAGCAATGCACCAGGGTAAAATTGCAGAGATGCAGACCGGTGAAGGTAAAACCCTTGTGGCAACCTTACCAATGTATCTTAATGCGTTAACTGGTAACGGAGTACACCTTGTAACCGTAAACGACTACCTGGCAAAAAGGGATAGCGCCTGGATGGCCCCAATCTTTCAATTTCACGGTTTAAGCGTAGATTGTATAGATTACCACAGGCCAAATTCAGCTTCCAGAAGAAAAGCCTATAATGCCGATATTACCTACGGAACGAATAACGAGTTCGGTTTCGATTATTTGCGTGATAATATGTCTCATGCGCCAGACGATTTGGTGCAACGCCCGCATAATTTCGCCATCGTAGATGAGGTAGATTCGGTTTTAGTTGATGATGCTCGTACACCACTTATTATTTCGGGACCTATTCCAAAAGGAGATGTGCACGAATTTAATGAGTTAAAACCCGCAATTTCCAATATTGTAGAGTTACAACGTAAACATCTTACAAAGGTTTTTGCTGAAGCTAAAAAGCTAATCAAAGAAGGAAATACCAAAGATGGTGCTTTCTTATTACTAAGAGTTTACCGCGGACTTCCTAAAAATAAAGCATTAATTAAATTCCTGAGTGAAGAAGGTATAAAGCAACTACTGCAAAAGACCGAAAATCACTATATGCAGGACAATAACCGCGAAATGCCCAAAGTAGACGCGGATCTTTATTTCACTATTGAAGAGAAAAACAATCAAATAGACCTTACCGATAAAGGTATTGATTTCCTTTCTGCCGATGGAGATGCCGATTTCTTTGTATTGCCAGAAATGGGAATGGAGATCGCCAAAATCGAAAAAGAAGAACTTTCTAAAGAGGAAGAAGCCCAGAAAAAAGAAGAGCTTTTTAGAGATTACAGCGTAAAAAGCGAGCGTATTCACACCCTTCGTCAATTACTTAAAGCCTATACCCTATTTGAGAAAGATGACGAATATGTGGTAATGGATAACAAGGTGAAGATTGTAGATGAGCAAACCGGTCGTATTATGGATGGTCGTCGTTATAGCGATGGTTTACACCAGGCAATTGAAGCTAAGGAAAATGTAAAAATTGAAGACGCGACGCAAACTTTTGCAACGGTAACCCTTCAGAATTACTTTAGAATGTACAGCAAGTTATCGGGTATGACCGGTACGGCTGTGACCGAAGCTGGAGAATTCTGGGAAATCTATGAATTGGATGTAGTAGAAATTCCTACCAACCGCCCAATTGCAAGAAATGACAAAGACGATTTGGTTTACAAAACCAAACGAGAAAAATATAATGCTGTTATAGATCACGTTACAGATCTTTCTAATGCCGGAAGACCGGTACTTATTGGTACAACTTCGGTAGAAATTTCAGAATTACTTTCAAGGATGCTGAAATTAAGAAATGTTCCGCACAACGTGCTTAACGCGAAATTGCACAAAAGAGAGGCCGATATTGTTGCTGAAGCCGGTAAATCTGGTATTGTGACTATCGCCACTAACATGGCAGGTCGTGGTACCGATATTAAACTGAGCAAAGAAGTAAAAGAAGCCGGTGGTTTGGCTATTGTAGGCACTGAGCGTCATGATTCAAGACGTGTTGACCGGCAGCTAAGAGGTCGTGCTGGCCGTCAGGGAGATCCGGGAAGTTCTCAGTTCTATGTTTCTCTTGAAGACAACCTAATGCGTCTATTCGGCTCTGAAAGAATCGCCAAATTAATGGATAAAATGGGTCTTGAAGAAGGTGAAGTAATTCAGCATTCTATGATCTCTAAATCTATTGAACGAGCACAGAAAAAGGTAGAGGAAAACAACTTCGGAATAAGAAAGCGTTTGCTGGAATATGATGATGTGATGAATGCGCAACGTGAGGTAATTTACAAACGCCGTTATCACGCTTTGTTTGGCGACAGGCTTAAGGTTGATATCGCCAATATGATCTTTGATACTTCTGAAGCGATTACCGAGAACAATAAAGTTGCCCAGGACTATAAGAATTTTGAATTTGAACTAATTAGGTATTTCTCTATGAGTGCCCCGGTTTCAGAAGAAGAATTCGAAAAAATGGGCGTTCAAAAAATTGCCGGAATTGTTTACAAAGAAGCCTACAAGCATTACCAGCAAAAAATGGAGCACAGTGCCTCCAGAGCATTCCCGGTAATTAAGCAGGTTTATGAAGATGAAAGTAACAATTTTGAAAGAATTTCGGTTCCGTTTTCAGATGGGCAGAAAACACTCCAGGTAGTTACTAATCTTGAAAAAGCATACGAAACCGAAGGTGTTCAGTTAGTCAAAGATTTCGAGAAGAATATTAGTCTTGCTATTATAGATGATTCCTGGAAAACTCACCTTCGAAAAATGGATGAGTTAAAACAGAGCGTTCAGTTAGCTGTTCACGAGCAAAAAGATCCATTATTGATCTATAAATTTGAAGCTTTTGAATTGTTTAAAGCTATGTTGGATCACGTAAATCGCGATGTGATTTCTTTCCTTTTCAAAGGCGAAATTCCTGAAGGAAATGTTTCGAACATTCACGAAGCAAGACAACGTAAAAAAGAGAAGGTAGAAACACAGAAGGAAGAAATTCCTAATATAGATGAAAGAGCCGCCCAAAGTCGTGCTGCAGGTAATACGCAACAGCAACGCAGACCGCAGGTAACTGAAACCATTACAAGAGACCAACCTAAAATTGGCCGTAATGATAAAGTGACCATTAAAAATGTAATGAGTGGTGAAAATAAAACCTTGAAGTATAAACAAGCGATTCCGCTTATTGAAAAAGGAGATTGGGTGGTAGTAAACCAATAATCTAATTTCAATTCTTTAAAAAAGGCTTGTCTAAAATTCCGAAATTTGGAAGCTTTTAGACAAGCCTTTCTTTTTTCGCCTATTTTTTTGAGTAAATTAGCTTTTCAACTAATCAATCAAAAAAAATGAAAAACTATCAGATAGAAATAAAGTGGGGCGTAATCTTCTTCGTCATCTCTTTACTCTGGATGTATTTTGAAAAACTAATGGGTTGGCACGATGTTCTAATTGCAAAACACCCTATCTTCTCCAATTTTTTCGGCTTAATCGCAATCGGCGTTTACTTATTCGCCATCCATGATAAAAGAAAGAATTTCTTCCGCGGAAAAATGAGCTGGAGACAGGGCTTTATTTCTGGAGTTATCTTAAGTATTGTTATCGCCCTACTCTCTCCAATTGGCCAATTAATTACTCACTATCTTATCTCACCAGAATTCTTTAAAAATGCCATAGAAAGCAGCGTAGAAAGAAACGCTATGCAACAAGAAGATGCTGAAGCTTATTTTAATCTAAGCTCATACATAGTACAGTCTATTGCAGGTGCCTTAATGTTTGGGGTTGTAACCGCGGCAATAGCGGCACTTATTTTAAAGAAAAAGTAACTAGGAATTTCTTAGTTTGAGCAAGTAATTGGGGTCTGGGCAATTTTGCAAATAAAAATCCAGGTCCCTTCTTGAAGTTACCCCCGGAAAATCTCCAATTTTTTCCTCGAGCTCTTCTATTATCTGAAAGTGTAAATGTGGTGCATAATCTCCATTTTCTTCCGCAGTTCCCAATTGACCTATTTTCTCTCCTTTTTTAATGGGAGTTCCAGGCTCTAAATTTTCTAAAGAAGCCCTACTTAAATGTCCATAAAGAGAATAGAATTTCTTCTCTTCAAATTTATGTTCCAAAATAATTGTTGGTCCGTAATCGCCAAAATTGGTATTATCATTAAAACTGTGAACTCTACCATCCAGAACCGCCAAAACATCGGTATAGGCATCAGCCCAGAAATCCAGCCCTAAATGAATGTTCCTATTAGTGTCTTCATCTTCTGAAGCTGTAAAAAGATCACTTCTTTTATACAATTTTCGAACTTCAGAATAACCGCCAAAAGCGACTTTTTTTCCGAAGGCATTTAAATATTCAGCTATATAATCAGAAAAAGCCCGGGAGGAAGATATATCTACTTTCCCGAGCTCTATATTATCCTCAGATAAATCTATTATTATATAATCCTCTTCCCTTAAGTTCACATCTAAAACCTGGGTAAACCCAGAAGTTAGCTGCGCAAGAAATTCAGAAAAATTGGTGGTTCCCATAAGCGATCTTCCAAACGATTTTGCCGTTTGAGAATCGCAAATTACAGTTTGAAATCTAATTTAACAAGACTTCGCTAAAATTAGCTTTAATACTAATATTTCCACCTGCATCCTTTGACTTATAATAACCGCTTACTTTTTTATTATCGTAGGACTCGCTGCTTGTTAACTTTAAAGCATTAGGATGCTTAATATCACTCTGAGTACCGCTATATATAAAATTAAAAGCCGAAGATGGCAGACCTAATTCCAGATCGCTATTCTCTAAATTTATATCCAGGTTTTTAAAATTAGGACCGACACTTGCGATATTCAATTCACCAAAATTTCCCGATAAAATCCCGGTATCCTCCAGCTCGTTGATATTCACATTACTTGAATTGGAAGTGAGCTTAATGCTCCTAACTTTATTAATTTTAAAGTCCTTTACATACTTTGCATCCATAATCCCATAAGACCAGTAGTTGATATCCACGGGCGTGTAGGCTGCTTCCACATTGGTATTTTTCCCTTTTATCCTATCGGCATTAAGTTTACTGTGAGAAAGATCGGCTCGTAAATTATTAGTTGTTCCCGAAAGTTTAACCTCTCCGTGACGAACATCAAGCTTAAGTTTCCCGTTTTTTGGCATTTTCACCTTAATGGTCTTTTTAGCCTTAGAATTACTTAAACCTATCACTTTACTTTTTCCATTTTCGCCTTCTCCAAAACGAGCTTCCATTTGTGCGCCAAAAGATTCACCCCAGGCTTCCATATCTTTCCCAAAGCTTTCTGCCCATTTCTCCATAGATTTTTCCAACTCTTCCTCATTTATTTCCATTTTCATTTCAAAATTCTTCTCCCATTTTTCTGCATTTTTCTCAAATTGGCTTGCCCATTTTTCCATAGATTTTTCAAAATCATCTCCAAAATTGGCTTCTACCTCTTTTTCAAACTTCGCAAGATATTCGTCGCCGTCTTTCTGATAAGCTTCATAATCAAATTTAATTTTTCCCATTTTCTCACTAAATTCTGGAGGAAGGGGCGCTCCCATACTTTCACCCATGCTCTCTCCCATACTTTGCATCAAGGGAGTTACCAGGTTATTCATTAGCGGCTCCAACATTTGCGGAAGACTAGCCAAAGGCTTTTCGAGTCCACTTAGATCTATATCTCCGTTCCATTGCATACCGCCACCGGAAGAAATATTAACTGTAGCAGTATTTCCTGAAGTATTTAATTCCCAGGCAGCCAGTAACTCTTCCTTCATTTCTTTATCAAGCTCACCGGTTTCTAAAGTGGCTTCTATTTGAACTTCATTTTTATCCCAGTAATCTACCACGATATTGGTATGGCTGGCATCTATTTTCACTTCTACATTATCGGAAGTTTTATAAGTTTTATTCAACTTACTGGTTTGGGCACCAAGCATTACCGGAAGGCAAAGTGCTAGTGCGAACATTAAATTATACCTCGTAGTTTTCATATTCTTTATCTTGTGATTGATTGATTTCTTTTAATTTATTCTTAAGCTTATACAGTAAATCCAGTCTTAATTGAAGGTTTGCGATCATTGCCCCTAAGGTTTCCTCGTTTGGACCCGTCTCTTTTATTTCTATGTTTAAGCGTTGATATTCTTTATCTAACTCTGCCATTTGTTTCATAAAAGAATCTATAAGCGCTTTATTCTCAGGGGTAATATTGATCTTGGAAAGTTCAATATTGAGACTTGCCATATAATAATCTTCAATTTTCTTGAATTCCGGAGAAACTTCACTTAGTTGAAAACTATTTTCAGAAGGTTCTAATTTATCCTCTTTTTCTACCGAAGTTTCTTCAGTAGGAGTATCGACTAGCGAAGGCTCATTATTGAAGTTTTCTCCTCCTGAATTCAGAAAAAAGAATCCTACCCCCAGCGCTACAACTAGTACAGCCGCGATCTTTATAAAAAAGAAAGAATTATGTTCTTTTTCTTTAGGAGCCTCTTTTTCAAGACGATCTTCAAATCGTTTTTGGTGTCCTTTGGGTAATGTATTGGGTTTGGGCTCCTTTTCATTTTTAAACATTTCCCTAATATCCTGTGCCATTTTTTATAGTCTTTAATTCTTGCTGCAATTTTTTCTTACCTCTGTGTACTAAAGTCCGCGAGGCTACCGAACTAATATTTAAAATCTCTGAAATTTCTTCGTGATCATAACCTTCCATTAAGAACAACATCAAGGGATATTTATATTTTTCCGGAAGATTTTCTATACTTCGCTTTATTTCTTCCATCCCAATGCCATCATCTACCTGCCAATTATCATCCTCATCGGCACTGCTTAATACCTGTTCGTTTATGGCCACTAACTCCATTTTTTTCGCCTTTAACTTATCGATGCATTTATTAATTACAATGCGTTTAAGCCAGGCGCCAAAAGTGACTTCTCCTGTAAATTGTTGCAGTTTAGCAAAGGCTTTTATAAAAGCTTCCTGCATCGCGTCTTCCGCTTCGTACGGGTCTTTCAAAAATCGTAAAGCCACATAATGCATACCCTGACAGTATTGATTATAGAGCTTAAGCTGCGCCCTGCGATCATTATTTTTACAGGCTTCTATTAATTTATGCTGTATCATTTTTGATGGTTGATTTCACCCCAATAAAAGGGATTTGATATTCTGGATACAAGCAGCGAAAAATTTTGGTTGGTTATCAAAACACTCGGCTTTTACCAGCTTGGTTTCATTATAAAGACGAAGCTATTTTTCTAATGTTGCAAGCTTCTAATTAATTTTAGCCGAAAAATACATTTTTTTCCCATGATTGCTTTAAAATGAAGTTTGCACGCTTTTTGAATTAGATATTGTAAATTGAGTTAATAATGAAAAAACCGGTAAAGACTTTCTTGAAATTAGCAGGCATTATTCTCGTGCTGGCCTCTGCAATCGTACTTATTCTTCGTTATAATACTAAAGCCCACAGCCCCGAAGACATGGTGTCTTATACTCAAGGGGATTTGAAATTAGAAGTCTTTTATAACCGACCCTACAAGAAAGGCCGGGAAATTTTTGGCAACCTTGTGCCCTACAATGAAGTGTGGCGAACAGGTGCTAATGAAGCTACTACTTTTGAAACCAATAAGGATATTATGGTAGACGGTTCTCTTTTAGAAGCAGGAAAGTATACCTTATGGACTATCCCCATGGAAAATTCGTGGAAAGTAATTTTTAATGATAAAATGTATCCCTGGGGAATAAATTTAGAAGAAGACGCTTATCGTGATCCGGAATTTGATGCGCTGGTATTAGAAGTTCCCGCCAGGGAATTAAAAAAAACCCAAGAGCAATTCACAATTACGTTTGATAAAAAAAATGAATTCGTTTTTTTGAAGCGTGGTTGGGATAATACTCTAGTGAGGGTACCAATAAAACCTGAAAAAGGATAAAACAATGAAACCTCACAGGTTTTATTATCCTGTGAGGTTTTTCTTTTATTTTTTATCCCAGGCGTCACCCTAAACTCGCTTCAGAGCTTGCCCCGATTATTATCGGGGGGGTCTAGATTAAAAGAACTTCTTTTAAAAATAGAGGCTACATTAACACGAGTTAGATGCTGAAATAAATTCAGCATGACGATTAGAAAGTTTTAA
>DATFJA010000269.1:0-5313 GCA_035269545.1 Salegentibacter sp. | reverse complement strand
ATACTTGCCAGATCGGTTCTGGATATTTTGAAACCCTGGAAATCGGGATTCTCTAAGTCATCGGCGAATTGAAGAATGGTATTGGAGGTTTTTTTCAAAACCGAGGCATAGGCCATATCCAGAAGTTGAGATTTAAGTCTTAAAACAGTATCGGTAAGATGTTGAGCAAGATCCAGGCTCAATTCAGGATTTTCTTTAAGAATTTCATTAAAATCCCTGTAAAGAATGCGATGTACCGTCGAGGCCTCTAGAGTGCTAGCTGTTTCGGGGCAAATAGGTTTCTGATGAAACCCATATAAGCCAAGTATTTCATTTTTACGATAAATTCCTGTGATCAATTCTTTTCCCAATTGGTCCATCCTTGAGGTCTTAACCAGGCCTTTATTTATAAGGTAAATAAAACTGGAATGCCTGTTTTCTTTGAATACAACTTTATTTTTTTCCCAAAATACCTCTTCTCCTTTTGCTCTAATATAATTTTTTAAAGACTCAATATCTGGGATTGTAATCTTTTGAGTGCTATAAGGTTTAGGAATTTTAGCTTCTTTTAAATTTAGTAAAGTTTCTATTTTGTCCACTAAATCTGCCGATGAGTAGGCGCGAAGCAAATACCTGTGTTTACTGTGCTGAGGTTGCCAGGTTCCAAGGTCGCTTCTAGTAATTATTGAAAGTATGGGAGTTTTATAGAGTTCTGGATTACTTTTAAAAATTTTGGAAAAGCATGTGGTACTACCTCTCCAGATTAATAAATCAGGTTTCTTAGTATTTAAAAAGCTTCTTAGTTTTTTAAAAGAATTGATTTGCTCGAATTCATAGTCCTTTAATTCCGATAGTTCATCCACTTTTAAAGGACTGAGATCTTTTTCGCTAAAGAATACAATATACTTCATCCCAGATGAGCTTAAGATTGAAAATTAAATTTTGGGGACTGCTCAACATTTCCGGTGGGGGGAGTAGGGAAGAAATGCATTAAACAATATTTAAATATACAAAGTAATTGTCAGAAATCATAAATCAATTAATAATCATAAAACACTGTAAATCATATAAATAGGTTCAATTGCTGTTTAGATTTGTTTTGGTATTCTACTTAAAAAATGATTTTTATCATTTTTAACTAGTGGTGCCGAACGTATCTTTAATAAGAAATATATTAGATATGAAACTTTCAAAAAAACAGTTGCTTACCGAAGAATTTTATAATAGTGTAGGAATGCTTTTTTACGCGATTGCTGCCTCAGATGATGTTGTAGAAACCGTAGAAATAAAAACCCTGAAAGATCTGGTAAAGGAAAAATGGGTTCCGGTAGATAACGTAACCGATGAATACGGAACAGATGAAGCTTATAAAATTGAAATCGTCTTTGATTGGTTAAACGAAAATGCTCCAGAAGCCGCCTGGGCATTTAATGAATTTAGAGTATACAAAAAAAACAACGAGCCAGTATTTACTCAAGAAATCAAACAGTTAATTTGGGAGACTGCTGATGCTATAGCAGCATCATATGCCGGAAGAAATAACTCTGAACTTGTAATGCTGGCAAAATTAAAAATATTGCTCACTTAATGAATAATCGAATTATGGAGACATTAACTTGCCAAAGCTGTGGGTGGCCGTTTAGTCTCGCTACCGCTGGGACGAATCGTGATATGACCTTAAATAGTGATTATTGCCAGGACTGTTTTCGCAATGGAGCATTTACAGACAAATCTCTTAATCTACACCAATTAGAAGTGAAATTACTGGAAAGGGCAGAAGTGCATGAAGATATTAGTCTTGAGGAGGCACGCCAATTGATAAAAAAACTTCCCGAATTAAAAAGGTGGCGTATGGAACATCTCTAGTTTAATAGTAAATGATCTTCTTTTATCACTCTTAATCCTTCTATTTTGAAAGATCGAATTATCAGCCTGTTAAATAATTTATTGTGTTTTAAAGCCAAGCTTATTCTTTATTATAGGAATTTCCCATTTAATTATTTCTTTAAGAAATTCATCAATCTTTTCTACAATTAGTTTTTCGTTAATATGTTCTGGGGTATATGCTCCTAATTCAACAATTTCGGTTTCAGGGACTATCCAATTTTCCAGAATGGGGAAGGTGACAAATATTTCTATATCTCCATTGTGTAATTGTGTAAAAACCAGCGCTCCCCCTTGTAAAAACTGATAGGTTGGAATTTTATTAGTGAAGTCTATAAGATCTTCCGGAAATGATTCAAAGGTTATATTGACAGCTTCATTGGTATGAATCCATTTTAATTCCTGTACCCTCCATCCAACGGGATAAGTGATTTCTGCCTTTTTTAGAGTGCTAATAATAAGTTCCTTAGTGCTATTTTCCCAGGTAATGCGTTTTTTAACTACCGTTTTGATCGAACTCTTATATTCAGTAATGCGCTCTCCAAGATGTTCTATTTTCATATTACGCGTCTTAAATATTATTGCTTTCTCTCTTCCCTTGCTTTTTGCCGTTCAAGTTTTCTAAAATACCCGCGGAATAATATATTGTGCTTCAAAGCCTCCATATTCTGATTAAATTTAAAAGTAGCCTCTTCAATATTTTGCATACTTTGATCTAGATAATTCACAAAACTAGTGTCTTCCATTACATAATTTAATGCACCTTTTTCTGAATTGAGGCTATGGGAAAACTCTCCTAAATCTGCACTTATCTCTTTTATTTGCGAGGAAGTGGTTTCTAAATCTTCAATGATTGTAGTAAAGCTCTTTTTTGCGGTAGAATCGCTTAAAAGTAGTCCGGCAACACTATTTTCATAATCTATCTTATTTAAAACACGATTTAGCTTATTGATTCCTATTCTAGCCGATTTGGTAGTTTGATTTAGATTTGCAGCAGTTTCCTGTATGTTTTCTGCCAGGGTATCGTTTTTGAGTAAATCGCCCAAAACTCCTTCTCCGGCATTAATACTATTGGTGATCTTTAAAAGATCGGCAGTTAAGAGAGCAGCGTTTTCGTTGGTTTGGTTTAAGGTATTAAGCATATCTGCGGTAGCCACCTGGCTAAGTGACTCCAGGGTATCTCCTTCTCGTATGGTTCGGGAAGTTAATTGACCATTGGGAAGAATATTTAAAACCATACTTCCCACCAGCCCGTCAGAATTAATGGTGGCTACCGAGCTATATTTAATTAGGTTCCCAGATTCGCGCTCAATTAGCATATCTACGCAAATTGCTGTATCGTTTAAAAATTTGATGTCTTTTACAGTGCCTACATTTACACCGGAATAACGCACATTATTGCCAAGTTGTAAACCATTTACATTCTTAAAGACAGAACTTATCATTAAAGAATCTCCAAACAGGTTTTGTTTATTACCAATGAAGAAAACTCCTAAGGTAAAGATGATAAGACCGGCTACTATAAGCAGCCCTAATTTTAGATTTTGTCCAGCATTTGATTTCATAATATTTTATTTGAAAAAAGCTTTAATTTTTGGATCATCAGATTTGGCGAGCTCTTTAAAATTTCCTTCTGCGTAATCTTTTCCATCTAAAAGTAAGATCATTCTATTTGATATCACTCGGGCACAGTCAACGTCATGGGTTATAATTAGAGATGAGGTTGCATACTTTTTTTGAATGTTCATCATTAATAGAATAATCTCCTTTGCGGTAATTGGGTCTAGTCCTGTGGTAGGTTCATCATAAATAATAATTTTTGGCTTTAAAATAAGTGCTCTGGCTAAAGCTATTCGGCGTTGCATTCCTCCAGAAAGTTCAGCCGGCATAAGATCTATAGTTTCGGGTAATCCAACATTTTCCAATGCTTCCTTTACAAGTTTCTCAGTTTTTTTTTCGCTGTTATCGCTATGTCTTCTCAAAGGAAATTCTAAATTCTCACGTACTGTCATAGAATCGTATAAAGCGCTACCCTGAAACAAAAAACCTATATCGGTTCGCAATTCATCTAGTTCGTGCTGTTTTAACGTAGAAATATCTTTTCCCAAAACTTTAATACTACCTTTATCAACATCCATTAAGCCTACCAGGCATTTGATCATCACTGATTTTCCTGATCCCGACTTCCCCATTAAAACAAGGTTTTCCCCATCAAAAAGATCTAAATTGAAATCTTTTAAAACATCAGTTTTTCCGAAGCTTTTATATATATGATTTATCTCGATTACCGATTTCTTTTCCATCTTTAATTATAAAAAATATCCGTTATAAAAACAGCAATAAAATCTAATACGAACAGCAACATTGATGTGAAAACCACTGCGGAGTTAGAAGCTTTGCCTACTCCAGCCGTTCCTTTTTCACTATTATAGCCTTTAAAGCAGCCCACAAGCCCTATAGCAAAACCAAAGAAAAAAGTTTTTATGGTTGCCGGAAGCAAATCTGTGAATTTAAGCGCTTCAAAAACCTGGTTAAAATAGAGCAGAAAAGAAACATTACCCTTTGTATTTTCTATGATGGCAGAACCTAATAACGCGACAAAATCTCCTATTATTACTAAAATAGGTAGCATAATGGTTGCTGCAAGTATTCTTGTGACAACGAGAAATTTAAAGGGATTAGTACCCGAAACTTCCATAGCATCTATTTGCTCGGTCACCTTCATAGAGCCCAACTCGGCGCCTATACTAGATCCAATTCTACCGGCACATATAAGAGCAATTATTACAGGCCCGATTTCGCGCACAATAGAAATACTTATCATAGAGGGCATCCAGGAAACTGCACCAAATTCCATTAATGTTGGCCGGGATTGAAGGGTAAAAACCAGGCCTAGAATAAATCCTGTTACGCTTACCAAAAGCAAAGATTTATTCCCCATCTGGTAACATTGCTTCAGGAATTCCCTGAATTCAAAAGGGCGGCTAAATAATTCCCTGAAATACCTGCCTGTAAAACTTCCCATTTCTCCTATTTCAACGAAGAAGGAATTGAAATTCGATTGATATGACGAGAAAAACTTCATACAACTATATTAAAGTAAATTTACGCTTAGGTTGTCTTAGTGAAAATGATATTTATCAGTTTATTGCCATAGTTTGAGGAATAATCATGATATAGTCAAATCATGTTTTTATTGCTAAATGATTTTTGACTTTAAACGATGTATTTTTAATTAAATGGGTTATCTATTTCCTTTAAAATATTTTTTTAGGAATTGTTGAAGATGTATTCTGCTTTTTTATTGATATTTTGTTAATATAAATGGCAAATGAGTCCATATTTCTACGATTTAACTTATATTTTTGATCTTTGTGCTTTGTTTAATTTTATATAAGTCTGACTTAATCATTTCTGAATGACAAAAGTAAATAACTACCCATCTAAATC
>DATFJA010000268.1:0-3227 GCA_035269545.1 Salegentibacter sp. | reverse complement strand
GGCAAGATTTGTAATGGGTTTACTTCCACATTCTCTACCAAATCATACAAAGGCTCATAAAAAGGCACGTTAATATGAACGGGACCCTTCCCTTCTATCGCTTTATTAAGCGCCAGGTTTACTTCCCTTTCATTATGTTTTTGTGACTCAAACTGCTTTTGCTGTAGTTTTTTATCGGTGGTCTCAGCATCTAAAACCAATTCTGAGTGTAAATTGGCGGAATACAAAATATGATTTTCAAAAATGTTTTTCTGTCTAATGGTTTGCCCATCGCCAATGTCTATACGCTCTATAGGGCGATCAGCCGAGATAATCACTAAAGGAATATCACTGTAATAAGCTTCAGCAATTGCAGGATAATAATTAAGCAAAGCCGATCCCGAAGTACAAACCAGTGCTACCGGTTTTTGCAGCTGTTGTGCCATTCCCAACGCGTAAAAAGCCGCGCATCGCTCATCTACAATGCTGTAAGGCTTAATATCTGGATGATGTGTAAAACCAATAGTTAAGGGCGCATTTCTTGAGCCGGGAGAAATTACTACGTGATTTATATTTTTAGCAACGCATAGCGCTACGATAGATCTGGCAACAGGTATTTTGGAGTATTTCACAAAGTTTATTTTTCAAACCAGACCTCACAGGTTTTTTAAAAACTTGTGAGGTCCTTAATTCTAATTTTGATAATGTCAACCTGAACTTTTTTCAGGTTCTAAGCTGGATAACAACGAAGATTCTGAAATAACCCCATAGTATTGGGACAGAATGACTAGAAATTTTACAATAGACCTCAAAGATTTTAAAACCTTATCGGTCTTTTTAAACAACTCAAAATTACAATTTCAAAAGTATTTAGAATAAAGGTTTTGCCCTTATTTAACAAGCACAGATTTTATGGTGTGAGATTTATTTACTGTTTCCTGCCATTCGTCTGCAGGATTAGAATCTTTGGTAATTCCGCCGCCGATAAATAACCTGGCCTTTCCGGCTTCGAGCTTCATACAGCGCAGGTTCACAAATAAAGAAGTTTGCTTCAAAATACTCGCATAAGCCTGGTTTTCCTGGTTTCTGCGGTTACTATTCCGCTTTATTTCCTTTTTCATATTCATTTCTCCCAGAAATCCAGAATAGAATTCGCGATTGTAACCTTCATTTTTTAAGATGAATTCTTTCGCATTTTTCTTAGGAAGTCCGCATACTGCCGGAGTTGGGTGTAAGGCTAAAATCAAACTTTTAAGATTCGATTTTTCTGAATCTAATATTCCCTGAATATCTGTTTGTAAATGCAGTAGATTTCCTGCTTTAGTAGTGTATGGCTCTGATCTATGAATAGTACCAGAAACTTTATCTTCAAGATTTTCTAAAATAGAATCGGTGACTATTTGCTGTTCTTCAATTTCTTTTTCTCCCCAGTTCACGTTACTGGTTCCCTGGAAAGACTGGGTACCGGCGAGAGACATTGTTTTAAATTTATCTCGTTCTACTTTTAAAAGTGTTTCTGGTGTTGCACCCAGCCAAATGCCGGTTTCCGGATGAAACCAGTAATACACAAAAGCAGTTTCATATTTTTTAAGTAAATTCTTAAAGATACCAAGCGCTTCTAGTTGAGTCTGCACATCTTCGCTTCGTGATAAGACAACTTTTTTAAATTCTCCGTCTTGAATGGCTTCAATACCTTGCTGAACTAGTTTTTCGTGCTGTATTTTAGCTTCAGCATTAGTAAAGACTGGCGGAAAATCCTGATTTTCTTTTTCGACTTCAGAATCCTTGTCGGCCGCATATTCCGTAGTTATACTTTCAGCATTTTCAGAAGGAATAAAAAACGTATTATTATCAATTTCAAAAGGAGTAAAAACAAATCCGCTTTCATTAAAATGAGTCGTTTTATAGGTATTCGATGAATCCTGAAGCAAAGCTTTCGTTAATCCGTTTTTGTCCTTAGGATTTCTATAAGCCACAAATGGATTTCCATTTTGGATCTGCGTTTCTAATTTTGTAAAAAAATCTTCGCTATTCATATTCTATTTCTTTTTAGGCAATGCTATGGTAGTAAGCTTTACGATGGAAATAAGATTTTCTTCTTCATCGGTAATCCTTATTTCAAAAAGCTGAGTAGTGCGGCCTTTATGAATAAACGTAGCTTTGGCAAAAACAAAACCTTCTTTTATACTCTTTAAGTGATTTGCCGAAATTTCAATCCCACGAATATAAAATTTTTCAGTATCCAGAAAAACATAACTTGCCATACTTCCAACACTTTCTGCTAAAGCCACACTGGCACCGCCGTGTAATACACCATCTGGCTGGTGCACTCTGGATGTAACCGGCATTTTAGCGATTAAAAAATCGTCCCCAACTGCGGTAAATTCTATCTCCAGAGTTTCCATTAAAGTATTTTCACATACTTTTTTAGAAAGCTCCAAAATTTCTTCTTTGGTCATAGCAATAAGATTGGTTTCTTTGTAAAAATACAAAACCGGTATAAAAAATGAGTACTGAAAAACAGCTTTCTTACCAAATCACCAATACCTATAGTGTTTTAAATAATTTTACTGAAAAAACAAAAACGGTATGGTTGGTTTGCCACGGAATTGGTTATTTGAGCAGGTATTTCTTAAGGCATTTTTATCATTTAAACACCGAAGAAAATTATATTATCGCTCCGCAGGCGCAGTCTAAATATTATCTCAAAAACGAATATAAACATGTGGGTGCCTCTTGGCTAACCAAAGAGCGTACTGAAGCCGAAACTGAAAATGTGCTTAACTATCTGGACGAAGTTTATAAGGCTGAAGATCTTAAAAACGCTCCCAGGCTTATTATTTTAGGATATTCTCAAGGAGTTTCGGTGGCAACACGTTGGATTGCCAAACGAAGAATTAATTGTGATGAATTAATTATGCATTCAGGAAAAGTTCCTGCGGAATTAAAGAGAGAAGATTTTCAGTTTTTAAAAAATACAAACTTCACCTTTATCTATGGAACCGAAGATGAATACCTAAAAAATGGAATTATTAAAGTGGAGGAAAAACGATTAAATGAATTATTCCCAGATAATTTTGAAATAAAAACTTATAAAGGAGGTCACGTAGTTAATACCGAAATAATTGCGGAATTTGCATAAATTGTTTTCTCGGCTGCGCTCGAAGTGACATAATCGTTTTAACGATTAAAGATTCTAAATGAAACAAAAAAATACTTCTTCCAAAATATCTATTTTAAAAAGTATA
>DATFJA010000267.1:0-3026 GCA_035269545.1 Salegentibacter sp. | reverse complement strand
GGCGCGGTCACCACCAGTGGCAACAGCATAAGCTTTAGCCCATTCAAACCCAATTCCCTGCGGATCGTTTTCTGGATGTACGGCAATAAGAGTGGGCACTCCAAAACCTCTTTTATATTCTTCTCTAACTTCACTCCCGGGGCACTTTGGCGCCACCATAATTACGGTAATGTCTTCCCGAATTTTCATTCCCTCTTCCACGATGTTGAATCCGTGGGAATAAGAAAGCACCGCGTCTTTTTTAATATGCGGTTGAATAGCTTTTATCACCGAAGTATGTTGCTTATCTGGTGTTAGGTTAATTACCAGATCGGCGGTAGGAATCAATTCTTCGTAAGTCCCAACTTTAAAATTATTTTCTGAAGCGTTTTTATAAGATTGGCGCTTTTCCTTAATAGCTCCATCCCGAAGCGCATAAGAAATATCCAAGCCGCTGTCTCGCATATTCAAGCCCTGGTTAAGACCTTGAGCGCCGCAGCCCACAATCACTATCTTTTTTCCTTTTAAAGCAGCCACTCCGTCGCTGAATTCATCACTACCCATAAACCTACAGGTTCCTAGCTGGGCTAATTGTTCACGTAAAGAAAGACTGTTAAAATAATTCGTCATCACTTTTATTTAATTGGTTGTATCAAATTGTTCTAAAATGTTCGAGATTGGCATTTCGTTCTTAGTCACGGCAATAGTGCCCGAACGTACAAACTGCATCAATCCATAAGGTTTTAATTTTTCGTAAAGACTATCGGTTTCATGGCGTTTTCCGGTTTTTTCAATCACAAAAAACTTTGGAGTAACCGTCACTATCCTTGCATTAGATTCTTTTATAAAATCCTGAATATTAAGATCTTCAACAAAATCTGATGAATTTATCTTGTAAAGCGCGGTTTCCTGGTAGATCATTTCATCATCGGTGTGATAGAAAGCTTTAATTACTTCGATTTGTTTTTCTATTTGCCCGGCAACTTTTTTTACTTGTTCTTCAGTAACCTGCACTACGATTGTAAAACGCATTACCTCGTTAACCTCACTCCTGGAAGCCGTAATACTCTCTATATTAATGTGCCTTTTCTGAAAAATAGCCGCAATACGGCTTAAAAGGCCTATGTTATTTTCGGTATATACCGAAACGGTAAAATTTTTCTTTTCCATTACTCTAATCTTATTTCTGAAACTGAAGCCCCGGTAGGAACCATTGGGAAAACATTTTCTTCCTGTTCAACTTTTACTTCAAGAAAATATGCCTCGTTAGACTGCATCATTTCGGTAACGGCCTCTTTTAAATCCTCCCGCTTACTAACCTTTTTTGCCTTAATATGATATCCTTTAGCAATTGTTATAAAATCTGGATTGATCATTTCTGTGGAAGCGTAGCGCTTTTCAAAAAACAATTGCTGCCATTGCCGAACCATTCCGAGAAAATCGTTGTTTAAAACCACAATTTTTACCGGAACTTTGGTCTGAAAAATAGTTCCTAATTCCTGGATAGTCATTTGATAACCACCATCGCCAATTACTGCCACCACATCGCGCTCTGGTGCCCCCATTTTAGCGCCAATAGCTGCCGGAAGGGCAAAACCCATAGTTCCTAATCCGCCAGAAGTCACGCTGCTCCTGGATTGATTGAATTTTGTATACCTACAGGTTACCATTTGATGTTGCCCAACGTCTGAAACCACCACGGCATCTCCTTTTGAGCATTTATTTATCTCATCAATTACTTCGGCCATTCCAATTTTCCCACGTTCAGCATTTAAATCATTTTTAATGATCTTATCAAACTCTATTTGATGATGATCTTTAAATTTTTGATGCCAGGCTTCGTGCTTATTTGGTTTTAAAAGTTCTAATAAAACTTTAAGCGTTTCGTTTACATTTCCCAGAACCGGAATGTCAGCATACACGTTTTTGTTGATTTCAGCCGGATCTATTTCAAAATGAATCACTTTAGCCTGTTTGGCATATTTTTCCAAATTCCCGGTCACCCGGTCGTCAAAACGCATCCCAATGGCAATTAACACATCACATTCGTTGGTGAGCACGTTAGGACCGTAATTACCATGCATTCCCACCATTCCCACATTTAAAGGATGATCGGTAGGCATTGCTGAAAGTCCTAAAATGGTCCAGGCAGCCGGTACACCCGATTTTTCTACTACCTGTTTAAAAAGTTCTTCGGCGCCTCCCAAAATTACTCCCTGGCCAAAAACGATCATTGGTTTTTTAGCATTGTTGATCGCTTCGGCAGCCTTTTCTACCTGGCTTAAGTCAACTTTTGGGGTAGGCTTATAACTTCTAATCCCTGAACATTTTTTATAAGTAAAATCTAGTGAGGCAAATTGCGCATCTTTTGTTATATCTATTAAAACCGGCCCCGGCCTACCGGAGCGAGCGATAAAGAAAGCTTTAGCTAGTATTTCCGGAATTTCTTTGGCGTTGGTAATCTGGTAATTCCACTTGGTAATTGGTGTGGAAATTCCAATAATATCGGTTTCCTGGAAAGCATCGCTCCCAAGTAAATGCGAACCAACCTGCCCGGTGATACACACCATGGGTGTAGAATCTATTTGCGCATCTGCAATTCCTGTTACCAGGTTTGTGGCACCCGGGCCAGATGTAGCCAGTGCAACCCCCACTTTTCCGCTAACCCTGGCATAACCTTGGGCTGCGTGGGTAGCTCCCTGTTCGTGGCGAGTGAGGACGTGGTGAATTTGTTTCTGATATTTATATAATTCATCGTAAACGGGCATAATTGCTCCGCCGGGATAGCCGTAAAGCGTATCCACCCCTTCCTCCAGTAAACATTTTATCACTGCTTCAGCACCTGAAACCGTGGTTGTTTTTGGAGAAGCTTTTTTTTCGAAACTAGCTGTTTTAACTTCCATAATTCACCTTATTAAAATTCGTCGGTTACACAACCTTGTGAGGCCGAAGAAACCGTTCTTGCATATTTGTAAAGCACACCCTTATTAAATTTTAAAGCGGGGGCTTTCCAGTTTTCTTTTCTTTTCTCTATTTCTTCTACTGAA
>DATFJA010000266.1:0-3045 GCA_035269545.1 Salegentibacter sp. | reverse complement strand
ACTCGTGAAAAAGATAATTTCAGCCTATAAAGAAATTGAACACACAGAATAGAGTGTTTTCAATTTCAAGTAATTCAGTTTCAAAATTCAGATATAGATTTTAATGAATACCATTATAAAAACCGATTTCAATTTTCCCGGCCAAACCGATGTTTACAAAGGTAAAGTACGGGATGTTTATACTCTAAAAAATAATAAACTCGTAATTGTTGCAACCGATAGGCTTTCGGCTTTTGATGTGGTGATGCCAAAAGGCATCCCTTACAAAGGTCAAATCCTTAATCAAATTGCGACAAAAATGATGGAAGCCACACGCGATCTAGTACCCAATTGGCTGGAGGCCACTCCAGATCCTAATGTAGCAGTTGGGCAGGCCTGTGAACCTTTTAAAATTGAAATGGTAATTCGTGGATACCTTGCGGGCCATGCTGCCCGGGAATACAAAGCGGGGAAACGTATGCTTTGTGGGGTTGAAATGCCTAATGAGATGAAGGAGAATGATAAATTCCCTGAACCAGTTATCACTCCCGCCACTAAAGCTGAACAGGGCGATCACGATGAAGATATTTCTAAAGAGGAAATTCTAAAACGTGCTATTGTTTCTAAAGAAGATTATGAAATCCTCGAAAGATACACTCGAGATCTTTTTAAACGAGGAACAGAAATCGCGGCAGAAAGAGGATTGATCCTGGTCGATACCAAGTATGAATTTGGTAAAAATGCCGATGGAAAAATTGTCTTGATAGATGAGATTCACACTCCCGATTCTTCCCGATATTTTTATGCCGATGGTTACCGGGAAAGACAGGATAAAAACGAGCCACAAAAGCAATTATCTAAAGAATTTGTAAGACAATGGCTTATTGAAAATCAGTTCCAGGGAAAAGATGGACAAATTCTACCCGAAATGAGCGATGAATATATCGAATCGGTTTCTGAGCGTTATATAGAACTATACGAAAAAATTACCGGGGAAACTTTTGTGAAAAGTGACATCAGCAACATTGAAACCCGTATTGAAAAGAATGTGCTGGATTATCTAAAGTAAGATTTTTTTACTTTTTACGTCACCCCGAATTTATTTCGGGGTCCAAATTAAGATGAAATTCTCAACTCTTCTATTCATATTAGATGCTGAAATAAATTTAGCATGACGCAATTTTAATTCTTGTGGACTTCGTCAACCTGAACTTGTTTCAGGTTCTAACATCTTGGTTTCCGATAAAAAATCGAGACAGGTTCTAATGTGAATTCTGAATAAATACTTTACTTATCTCGATCTAGAATTTCAATTATTATCTTTAAAAACATTACGTGTTAGTCTGCATTAACGGCTTAATATTATTTAATTCTTTTCCTTTAAGAGATTTTTCTTCTTCTAAATCATAATCATCTTGTAATCCCAACCAAAATTTGGCAGTTGTTCCAAAATATTTAGAAAGTCGAAGGGCCGTGTCAGCAGTTATCTTTCTTTTCTTTTTTATGATTTCACTTATTCTTGTCTGAGGAATAAACGTTTCTTTAGAAAGTCGGTAAGCACTGATTCCCATTGCATCTAAAAATTCTTCTTTTAAAATTTCTCCAGGATGTATATTATCTAACTTTTTCATTTTTCAATTATTTTAAATCTAATGGTAATCAACAATTTGAATTTCAAGAGCATTGTCATTTTCCCATTTAAAAATTACTCTCCATTGTTTATTGATTCTAATGCTATGAAAGCCTTCTAAATTTCCACTCAACTTTTCCAAATGATTAGCTGGAGGAATTCTTAAGTCATTTATATTTTGAGCATTATTTATCATTCTTAATTTTCTTCGAGCTACGTTTTGAATACTAGCGGGAAGCTTTTTGGATTGAGTTCCATTCCAAATTTTTTCAGCTTCCTTGTCAGCAAATGATCTTATCACAAGTAATCCCGATTTCCGTTACTAACGTCAAAGATAAGTAAAATTGAAATATGAAACAGCATAAAAATTCCGGCCAAACTCCTTAGATCCTGAAACAAGTTCAGATTGACGTTTAGGTTAACCTCTATGAAAACTGATAGCCAACCAACCTGGGATCGGTTAGGGTGTCCTGCCGTTGCAGCCATTTTATGCTAATAGAAATATAATCCAGCTCATTATTTACCTTGCCGTAGCATTTATAAATTCCTTTGCTGCGTAACGGATATTTTTCTGCGGTAGCGGGAAATTGAACTGTATCGAAAACATCGCCCTCAGCATCAAAAAAAGTCCCGAAATACATATATTTCCCGTTAGACGTTCCGGTTTTTTTTGCGGTGATCAGGGCACCATAGATCAATATTTCTTTTCCTACATAATTTTTTAGATCTTCTGCTCTTACTGATTTTTCTATAGGATCTTTAAGCAATTTAAAATGGGAACAAAGCGGAAACCCCAGTAATTCCATTTGATCAAAAGCTTCTATTAATGCTGAATATTCAAACTGCGGAAGTTCAAAATCCCGGTGAGCGGTATTAAATAACTTTTCCTGCGTAGCTACCGGTTTGTAAGCATTCAGTTTAAAATGAGCTTTCCACAGTAAATGATGTTTATCTGTTTTTGTGAATCTAAAAGCATCTATTTTCAGCAAAATACTTAGTTGTTCTATAGAAATAGAAATCCGATCTATAAAATCATCAAACGACTTAAAAACCCCAAAAAACTGACGATTTTCCAGGATTTGCTGCACGGTTTTAGTTTCCAATTCCTTGATATAGCCTAATCCCAAATAAATATCATTCCCAAAAATACTGTTGGGGTGATCACTTTTATTGATACAGGGCGGGTGCACTCTCCCACCGCATTTTCTGATTTCCTGGATATAAGTTTCCACATCATAAAAGCCACCACCATTATTCAGCGCGGCCACCATAAATTCCAGCGGAAAATATTTCTTTAAATATAAACTTTGGTAGCTTTCTACCGCGTAAGAAGCCGAATGACCCTTTGGAAATGCATACCCTGCAAAAGAAGAAATTTGCTCCCAAACCTCATCAATGATGTTTTCACTATAGCCCTTTTGCTTGCAATTCTCCCT
>DATFJA010000265.1:0-18084 GCA_035269545.1 Salegentibacter sp. | reverse complement strand
TTCTTTCTATTTCATCCTCAGATATTTGCTCCTGATTCCATGATGTAATTTCGAGCCATTTTTGAATATCATCTAGACGCTGATCATATTTTTCAGCTAATTTTTCAGCAATTTTTGGGAGATCTTTAAAATGCCTGGTTTCTTTATTTAAAACCTCAAGCATGGTTTTTAGGCGATCTGGTTCATTTTTTATACTTTCTTCCCGGGCAGCAATGACAAAACAAGGCCAGGGTGTTGGGCAGTCGGCTAACCTTCTAAAAACACGTTTATCTACCAATGGCTTTGTGGTAAAGTGCTCCCACATAAAATACTGAGCATCATCTTCACTTAATGCTTTTACAGCACCGTCCAGATCTTTTACTATTTCAAATTGAAGATCATCAGTATCCCACTCGTGGTTTTGAGCATTTACGTAAGCCATAAGATGAGAACCACTACCTTTTCGACTAATTGCTGCCTTTGTATTTTTAAGTTCCTCAACCGATTTGTACTTTGATCCGGCCGCAACATGAATTCCCCAAACTAATGGCGTGCCAATATAAGTTTGGATGATCTTGCTTTCATTACCTGAAATTATATCTTTTAAAATTCCTTCAGTTAAAATTACAGCAACGTCAATTTCGCCTGAACGCAAAGCCTTGTTCATTGCGCCTGTGCCACCGGGAAAATCTTTCCAGATTACGTTTAGCCCTCTGTCTTCAAAGAGTTTTTCTTCAATACATAAATGCCATGGAAGGTTAAAGTGTTCTGGTACGCCACCTACTTTAATTGTTTTCATAAACTATGTTTTTTCTTTAAATAATTATAAATCTCGTATTGTGAACGCACCGATTCTTCATTTTTTTCTTTTTGCACATATTCATTTCTTTCCTCGGCATCCTGAATTCTTGCTTTTACGTTATCCTTCAACTGAATATCAAGAATTTCTTTAAATTCCTGTGCAACATCTTCATCTAAAATAGGGGAGAGCACCTCTATACGCCGGGATAGATTACGGGACATCCAATCTGCGCTCCCATAATAAATTTTTTCTTCGCCACCATTTTCAAAAAGGTAAATTCTTCCGTGCTCCAAGAAGCGATCAACAATACTTGTAATATAGATATTTTCACTTAAACCTTCAATTCCGGGAATTAAACATGTAAATCCACGAATCAATAATCTAATTTCGACTCCTGCATTACTTGCCTTGTAAAGAAGGTCTATAATTTCCGGATCTTCAAGACTGTTCATCTTGGCGGTAATCTTCGCTTTTTTTCCTTTCCGGGCGTTATCAATTTCGTTATAGATCAGCTTTATAAATTCCTGACGGGTTGAGAAAGGAGAAATCAATAATTCTTTTTCCCGAGGAATAATTAATTCTCCTTCCAACACTTTAAATAACCGGGATAATTCTTTCGATATCTGTTTATTGGCGGTGAATATTGCATGATCACAATATATCTTTGAAGTCTCACTATTAAAATTACCTGTGCCTATATATGAATAATTAACTAGATCTTTACCTTCCAGGCGCTGTACTAACATAATTTTGGAATGCACTTTAATTTTTGGATAAGAGTAAATTACATTCGCCCCTTTTTCTTCAAATTTGCGACCCCAAATAATATTATTTTCCTCGTCAAACCTCGCTTTAGCTTCAACAAAAACCGTAACCTGTTTACCGTTCTCTAAGGCTTTCAAAAGCAAGCTGGTTAATCTAGACTCATCGGCAACGCGATACAGGGATATTTTGATTGCTGTAACTTCTTTATCATTCACAGCTTGTTCCAGGAAATTCTCTACATAGGCAAAAGACATATAAGGAAAGTGAACCGCTTGATCCTTTTCTGAAATTGTCTCGAAGTAATTCTTTGATTTAGATAAAACTTTGTGAGCTATGTCTGGCATTTCTTTATAATGAAGCGCAGTGTTGTTAGTAGGATCTGGAAATGAGAAAAAATCATTAAAGTTGTGGTATTTCCCACCAGGCATCATATCAATTTTGCCAAGTTTCAGAAGTTTCCTAATCTTCTTTTTGAGAAAATCTGGCATTTTAGCGTCATAGAGCAAACGAGTAGGCTGGCCATCGGTTCTTTGGGCCAGGGAATCATAAATTTTTTCAGCTAAAACTCCTTCATAGATATCTTCGATATAAAGCTCTGCATCCCGGGATAGCTTAATTTCATAAACACCTTCTATACTGTGATCCTTAAAAATAGAACTAACCTGACTTCTAATAATTTCATCTAAATAAGTAATTGAATTTTCTTCGCCGACCCCTTCCAGTTTAACAAATCTGCCGCATATATCCACGGGAATATTCACAATACCAAGTTTTTCTTTATTGGTAAAGCTTACCACAAAATATAGTTCAGCATTTTGCAAAAAGAGTTCATTTCTCTCCTCAATATCTATTATTTCAGGTTTTATATGATCTTTTACTCTTGTCTGAAAATAGCTTGCTGCAAATTCTTTCTGAACACTATTAAAATGTTCTGCATCAATTAAATAAACACCATTTTCGGCGAGTTCAGGTAAAATTTGTTTATGATAAATTTCCCCAAACCTATATTGCTGAAGTTTCACTTCCTCCAGGATCTCCTTAGTGGTTTTAGAAGGTTTTAAAGCAAGTTTTTTTCGGATACTTTTTTCTACACGCTTCATTTGACGAAGCTGTGCCACTCTAACCCTAAAGTATTCATCTAAATTAGATGAAAAAATGGCCAAAAAACGAATCCGCTCATAAAGCGGATTCATTTTATCTTCGGCCTCCTGTAAAACTCTTGCGTTAAAACTCAACCAATTAAGGTCTCTGTGCCTTAATGGAATGTCTTGTGATTCCTGCATTATTGATTAGTGGTTTAATCAAAAATACAAATTAGGGAAGAGGTTTGCTTCTAATTTTGTGTTAAATCAACAATGGCCACAACCTTCATAGTAGCTATTGGAAACTGGATTTATTATTAAACAATTAGCATTTTGTATCTAAAAAGATCTAGAGCAATTTTCAAATCTCAAAAATGGTGGGTTTTCCTCCATATTAAAAGTTAAAGCTTATCTCTAATTTTATTTCTACCGATAAAATATTTTCGGTAACCCTTTGATACTATCCCTATAAGTAGCCCTACTCAATATTAAAAATCCAGAGAGTTCTGGACAAATATTTTAATCAATTTATTAACCAAAAATTTAAATTATGAAAAGATTAAACCATTATTTAATGTACATGGCCGTATTATCTTTAGTTGTGGTTTCTTGTAGTAAAGACGAGAATCCAGCTATAGCAGATAGCAATGATGAAGTCGCTACTCTTTCTTTTGGAGCAGTTGTTAATGACTTAATGAGAAGTCCGACTACAAAACAAGCACTAGAAGATTTACCGGAATGTTCTGAAGAAGCACCAGCTTATGTACATGTTGTTCTGACAGGACCTGAAGATGTTGGAAGTATGGAAGACCCACTTATGGTGGAGGTGAATCCTACACCCGGTGATTATGATGGAGATGGAGAAGAAGAATATTTTACAGAATATTCATCTGATCTTGAACTTATGCCTGGAACCTATGACCTCGAATATTTCGCGGTTTATGATGAAGATGATAATTTAATTTGGGTAGCTCCATCAGCCACTAGTCCTATGGGAGATTGGGTTGATATGGCATTACCTATGGAAATTGAATTGATAGCAGGATCTAAAAATTATGCTGACGTAAATGTGCTTTGTTTTGATGATAGGATTGTTAACCTGTATGGATATCAATTCTTTGATATTATAGGCACCGAAGCTATTGAGTTTTGTGTTTTTGGAAACTGGTGTGACGAAAATGGAAGACATTATGTAGCCGAATATTCTGTAAATATTTATTCAGGTACAGACAACACAGGCGATGTATTATATGCCGGTGAGCAAAATGATGTACAGACCGATAATTCGGGGGATGAGTATTCTGATCCTTTGTGTTTCTTTTTACCCGATGGGGAAGGACAGGATGATTACTACATTGAGATTTCCATAGATGGCGAAATTGTACGCGAAGGAACCTTTACCGATACCGACGTAAAAGAACTTTTTGATGGAGATGAGAATGTAGATTATTACCATTTCTTAGCAGGAAGCTGTAGTACAGGAGATACTCCCGATATTTTTGGAGAAGGCACTGTAGGATCACCACCTGTTATCGATCAGGATACAGAAATTTATATTTATTTCGATTCTTCAGGATCTATGAACAGTACTTTATCTCCATTACAAGAGATGAGAAATACTTTGCTTAAAGATGCTTTGTTGCCCTTATATGGTAATGATGAGGATGAATATGATGCTAAGGTACGTGTAATTACGGATGGATCTGAGCGTACATTTAATATGCTTAATATTGGAGGTGATTCTCCTCAGGGTAATGTTATTTCTTTAGTTTTCCAGGATGAGGCAGAAACTATTTACCATAGTGGTGTTGCATCTTGGGATGAAACATCTAGCAGAACAGCAACTTTCGATAGTGACATGTCCACACTTCGTGGAAGATTAGCATCTTTTCCAACAAATTATTATCGTGGTGTGATTTTCCAAGTAGATACTCAAGGTGTCCCGGCTTTTGATAATTTTAAAGAATTAATTGAAGCCGTAGAAAACGGGATAGGAAATTACAGCGGAACTAACGGATTATCAGACAGAAATGAAGTTGCATTTATTTATGACGTAAACGGTGGTGATACAGCTCAATATTATGCAGATTTGATAGTACAGACTCTGCAAGACCTAGGCTATAATTTATAGTCAATAGAGATTAAAAAAACTCAACCGTTTCATTTTTAGAAATGAAACGGTTTTTTATATAATATCACCTGCTTTTTACTTTTATATATTCTATGGAATTACTTTTCTGCCAATTGCTCTAAACAATATTTAATTAGATTGTCCACGGCTTTTTTAGAATCTTTAGAGAAAGTACCAGCAGCACGATTGGCAATAATTGCATTCATTGAAAGTGCATTATGACCTAACAATTTGGATAAACCGTAAATAGCTGAAGTTTCCATTTCCAGGTTTGTTACCTTTCTATTCTCAAAAGAGAATGAAGCCAGCTTGTCGTTCATTTTATCATCTTGCAGTCCTAATCGTAAAATTCTACCTTGAGGACCATAGAATCCGATATTAGTACCTGTCACGCCCTTATGGAGGCCAGGACCTTTCAACCTATTGATTAGATCTTCACTACCATCTACAACGTAAGGTGCAGCTTTTTGCTCAAACCAGTCTAAGTGCTTGATGAAAGCATCGGCAAATTCTTTATTCTGAATTTGTTCGCTTTCATAAAAATGTAAAAGACCATCAAATCCAATAGCACTTTCACTGATTAAAAAAGAGTCTACGGGAATTTCCTCCTGAATAGAACCGCTAGTACCAATTCTTATAATATCAAGACTCGTAATCTCTTTCTTAATTTCCCGGGTTTCAAAATCTATGTTTACAAGCGCATCTAATTCGTTTAATACAATATCAATATTATCAGGCCCAATTCCTGTAGATAGTACACTAATATGTTTGCCTTTATAGTATCCAGTTTGGGTATGAAATTCTCGTTTTCTTGTTTTGAATTCAATCTTATCAAAATGCCTGGTAATCCTTTCTACTCGATCTGGATCTCCTACAACAATTACTGTTTTTGCAAGATTTTCTGGTAATAAATTTAAATGGTAAACACTACCATCACTATTTTGAATGAATTCTGAAGCTTTTATTGGCATATTATAGTTTTAAAACCTTGTGTGAAATTGAGTCGTATAAAAAATCATAAATTTTTGCTCCCCCATAATATTCATCGTTCATAAGTTCGCGGTAAAAATTCTTTTTTTTGTCTAGAACATCCCGTCCCTCTTGCGTTAAATTGAGTTGTTCATTTTCCATGGTATAGAAAATGTTTAATTTTTCAATTACTCTTTCCATTTGGGAATCGCTATATCCATAATAGCCCTGGTATTGTAAAGCATATCCCATTAATTGATTAAAAGAGGTTATATGCTGATTATCAACTAATTTAAGAACATTTTTTTCTAAAGAATTTATTCCGGTTCTGCTATTAGGAAATCGCTCAATATGTGCCCTTATACAACTTGAAAGATATTCAAAATTAGAACTCTTCTTTATTTGATTCTTGAGTTTCATAGGATCGTTACCACAATAAAGTTCCCAAACTAATTTCGCAATCTCCAGGTCGTCTTCATTCAGTTCTATCTTATGTTTGAAATGATTCATTAAATGTTTTTCTGAAAGTCTGGAAAGTGGTAAAAATTCATCCTCTCCTTTCTGCCGTTTACTGCAAACCAGATAGAAGGGAACATCCAGCTTATTTTCCAGGCAAAAACTTATGGTTGCGAGCATATTAATATGACAAAAAAGATCAAACTCAAACCATAGAACCACGTGATCGTAATCCTTAGCATTTTTTAAATTATTAAGCTCGGAAACAAATCGATCATTATAATCTTCTACAGAAATATCATAAGCCTCTTTTAAAAATTTTTGGCGTTGTTCAAAGAATTTAGAAGATCCAACTTCTTTATCGGTGGGGCCTTCGCATAACAACTCCCGCCATATAATAATTTCACCGGGTAGGTTAAGTTCTTCAACCTGCTCAGCTAAGCTATCACCATTTACAATATGTAAGGCCTTATTATTCATAGAAGAAATTTAAAGTGGATTGGTGTTAACCACCTACTCGTTTTACATTATATCCATCTTTTCTAAGGAGTTCCATAATTTTTTCACGATCATCTCCCTGAATAATTATCTCCCCATCTTTAGCAGAACCACCAACGCCACATTTTTTCTTCAGTTTCTTTCCAAGAACAACTAAATCATCATTAGTCCCCTGGAAACCTTTAATTATGGTTACCGTTTTACCGCCGCGGCCCTTACTGCTAAAATGTGCTTCTAAGTATTGGTCTTCGGGAGCTAAGCTTACTTCTGTTTCTTCATGTTCGTTTCCGTCAAAATCATCGTTCGTAGAAAAAACAAAATCACCTAAATCTTCAAGTCCAAGCTTTTTCTTAGCCATAACTTACTTTTTTAGAAGTCCGATTTCCACCAAACGTTGATGTAAAAAATCCCCAGCGGTAATATCTTCATATTGCTTTGGGTTCTCCTCATCTATGCATTCCTCTAAACAATCTAAACGCATTTCACTTCTTGGATGCATAAAGAAAGGTATAGAATATCTTGGTTTACTCCATTGTTCTTTTGGTGGGTTTATCACACGGTGAATTGTAGAACGTAATTTGTTATTGGTATGCCTTTCTAACATGTCTCCAACATTTATTACCAACTCATCTTCCTGTGGTACAGCATCAATCCACTCGCCATCTTTCCTCAACACCTGTAAACCTCCGGTAGAAGCTCCCATAAGTAAAGTAATAAGATTTATATCTCCATGAGCACCTGCTCTAACAGCCCCTTTAGGTTCTTCGGTAATAGGAGGGTAGTGGATAGGTCTTAATATACTATTTCCATTGCTGGCCCAATGATCAAAATAATGTTCTTCCAGTCCAATATATAAAGCTAAAGCTCTTAAAACGTAAATTCCGGTTTTTTCCAGATTTCGATAAGCTTCCATTCCAACTTTATTGAAATCTTTAAGTTCTTCCACCTGTACGTTTTCAGGATATTCTTCAGTAAGGTTGGCATCTTCAGCAGGTTCCTGGCCAAAATGCCAAAATTCTTTGAGATCACCTTCTTTTTTTCCTTTCGCGTGTTCCTTACCAAAGGAAATATATCCACGTTGCCCGGCTAAGCCTTCAATTTCATATTTTTTCTTAACTTCTAAAGGAAGGTCGAAAAAAGATTTCACTTCTTTATATAAATTTTCTTCAAGCTCATTATCTAAAAAATGATTTTTTAAAGCTACAAAACCAATTTCTTCGTAAGCCTTCCCAATTTCATCAACGAACTTTTGTTTTCGTTTAGGATCTCCAGAAATAAAATCGGCAAGATCTACGCTGGGAATATTATTCATCGCCATAATATGCTTTGTTTTTTGATAAATTAACACACAAAGTTAAATAAAAATACGGGAGCTGCCGAGGCTTTTTATATTTCTTAGCATTTATATTTTTGGTTACATTTGATAAACAAACTTTGTTATGCAGCCAAATTCTCCAGTACAGTTACCTATAAAATTTGATCGAGAAAAGTTTTCTTCCGTTCAATTACTAGATCTATATAAAGCACTTTTAAAACCTCGACTAATTGAGGAGAAAATGCTTATTCTCCTTAGACAGGGAAAAATATCTAAATGGTTTAGTGGAATAGGCCAGGAAGCTATTTCTGTAGGCGTTACCAAAGCATTAAATGCCGATGAGTATATTTTACCTATGCACCGAAACCTGGGTGTGTTTACAACGCGAAATGTTCCTTTAAACCGACTTTTCTCACAATGGCAGGGTAAGCAAAACGGCTTTACCAAAGGTAGGGACCGCAGTTTTCACTTTGGAACCCAGGAGTATAAAATTATCGGGATGATCTCCCATTTGGGCCCACAACTTGGTGTAGCCGATGGTATCGCTTTAGCACACAAATTAAAAAAAGAAAATAAACTTACGGCAGTATTTACCGGGGAAGGAGGAACTAGTGAAGGCGATTTTCACGAAGCGCTTAATATTGCTTCTGTTTGGGATTTGCCCGTTATGTTTTGCATAGAAAATAACGGCTACGGGCTTTCTACGCCTACAAATGAACAATATCGCTGTAAAGATCTGGCCGACCGGGCTAAAGGTTATGGAATGGAATCCCATATCATAGACGGAAATAATATCATAGAAGTTTACTCTAAGGTTTCTGAGATTGCTGAAAGTATAAGAGAGAATCAACATCCCGTTTTGCTGGAGTTTAAGACCTTTAGAATGCGTGGTCATGAAGAAGCAAGTGGCACTAAGTACGTTCCTGAAGAATTAATGCAATTCTGGGAACAAAAAGATCCAGTTGAAAATTTTAGGCAGTTTTTAAAGGATGAGAACATTTTAAACGAGGAGAAGGAAATTCATTTTAAAAAAGAGATCAAAACCGAAATAGATATCAATTTAAAGGAAGCAAATGAAGAAAATCCTACCGAATTCGATAAAGACAAGGAGTTAAATGATGTTTATAAAGATTTCGTATACCAGGAAATTAAACCGAACGGCGACACTGAAAATATTCGGTTTATAGATGCCATTGCACAAGCTGTAAAGCAATCTATGCATCGACATAATTCCCTTGTTTTAATGGGTCAGGATATCGCGGAATACGGTGGCGTATTTAAAATTACAGAAGGACTTTTAGAAGAATTTGGTAAAGATCGGGTAAGAAATACCCCTATTTGCGAATCGGCCATAGTTGGTACCGCGATGGGACTTTCTATTAATGGTATGAAGGCTATGGTAGAAATGCAATTTGGCGATTTTGTAAGTTCCGGTTTTAATCCCATTGTAAATTACCTGGCAAAAAGCAATTATAGATGGAACCAAAATGCTGATGTAGTTATAAGAATGCCTTGCGGTGCCGGTGTGGGCGCAGGACCCTTTCATAGTCAAACAAATGAAGCCTGGTTTACTAAAGTTCCAGGTTTGAAAGTTGTTTACCCGGCCTTTCCATACGACGCTAAAGGTCTTTTAAACACTGCTTTTAATGATCCTAATCCAATCCTGTTTTTCGAGCATAAGGCATTGTATAGAAGTATTCGCCAGGAAGTACCGGCAGACTATTATATCTTGCCGCTAGGGAAAGCTTCAGTATTAAAAAAAGGAGAAAAGCTTACAATTATCACCTATGGTGCCGGAGTTCACTGGGCTTTAGATACTATAAATGAAATGGAGCTAGAAAATATAGAGCTTATAGACCTTCGCAGCCTACAGCCACTAGACAAAGAAGCCATTACGGTATCGGTTAAAAAAACAGGAAAAGCCCTGGTGCTCACTGAAGATTCAATATTTGGAAGTTTAGCTTCAGAAATTTCAGCAATTATTTCAGAGGAATGTTTCGAATATTTGGATGCTCCAGTTATGCGTCTGGGCAGTGCTGAAACTCCTATTCCTTTTGCTGCAGCACTTGAAGAAGGCTACCTTCCAAAGAAAAAATTAAAAGATAAAATTCAGCAATTAATAGACTATTAATAATAAACAGGAGAAAAATTAATGATTTTAAGATTCCTTAACAGTCACGCTGTTAAAGTATTAATAATCTTTTGTCTCGGTTCTACACCTAATGTAATTTAGTTTGTAACTAATCAATAAAACTCTAATATTATGATACGTTTAATCGTTATTTTCCTGATCATTGCTTTAGTAGCAGCCATCTTTGGCTTTGGTGGAATTGCAGAAGGTTTTGCAGATATTGCTAAAATAATTTTCTACATCTTCCTTGTATTATTGGTGATTTCTTTAATAAGCCGATTGTTCAGAAGGTAAAAACAAAATATATTATAAAATAAAATCCAATGTATTGCGCCAGATAAAAATCGGCAAACATTGGGTTTTTATGTATAACCCAAATAACTAAAAATGAAAAAAATCTTTATACTTGGTTTTATAGCTACACTATTAATGGCGTGTGGTCCCAGTAAAACTGCAAAAGAAGCCAGGAAAACCTTTAATGGAAACTGGACCCTTACCAGTGTAACCTATCCAAATAGTTCTGGTGAATTTGATGTCACACTTTTAAATGATGCTAATGCATCATGTTTTGAAAATAGCAGTTGGAATTTTGTTTCCAACAATAATAAAGGTGCTTATTCTGTTCAGGGACCAAACTGTGACCAGGGTCAGCGTTATTTTAAATGGTCTATAGATGAAGAAAATACTCCTGAAGGAATTTATGATTTCTTATTGAAACCTACGGATGAAGATTATAACTCGACTACTGGAAATCAGGGTTTCCGTATGAATTTAAAATCACTTTCAGAAACCCAAATGGTTTGGGAGCAGTCGGTTATGTTAGAAGGCTCTCCATTTGTGATTAGAATGAACTTTTCTAAACTTTAATTAAATTAATAAATTATGAAAACTACTATAAATAGAATATTTGCTATTCTTTTTGCTTCTACCTTACTTTTTAGTTGCGAAGCCACTAAGAATGCAAACAATAAACAAAAAGGAGCCGTAATTGGATCAACAGGTGGTGCCGTAATTGGTGGTGTTATTGGAAACAATACCGGTGATGGTAATACCGCACTTGGCGCCATTATCGGCGGAGTTGTAGGTGGAGCTGCCGGGGCAATTATTGGTGACAGGATGGATGAACAGGCTAAGGAAATTGAACAGGAAATTCCCGGTGCTGAAGTTGAACGAGTAGGAGAAGGGATCAATGTTACCTTCGATGAGAGTAGTGGTGTATATTTTGATACTGAAAAATATAATATCAACTCCAAATCTCAAGCAACATTGAATAAACTTGCCGATATTTTTGAAGAGTATCCAGACTCTAATATCCTTGTAGAGGGGCATACCGATAATACAGGTAGTGAAACCTACAATCTCACTCTTTCAAAAAACAGAGCACAAGCAGTGACCAACTATTTAGTGAACCAGGGATTAAGCAGTGGCAGGTTCAACACAAAATGGTATGGAGAATCGCAACCTAAATATGATAATTCAACTGCAGAAGGTCGTGCTAAAAATAGAAGAGTAGAATTAGCTATTGTAGCCAACGAAGAGCTTAAAGAAGAAGCGAGAAGAAAGGCCGAACAGCAGAATTAATATTTTTGAAACTCAAACAATTATTAAATCCCGAATATTTTCGGGATTTTTTTATGCTTTTTTTTATCTTCCACCAATGGTAGATTTCGAAGTAATTATTGTGGGTGCAGGTCTCTCGGGATTAACTGCAGCCATTCACCTTTCCAGGAAAGGGAAAAAGGTTTTGCTTATAGAAAAAAAAGCTTATCCAAGACATAAAGTTTGTGGTGAATACCTGTCTAACGAAGTGTTACCTTATTTTAATTCACTTGAAATTGATATTGAAAAAGATTTACAGCCTGTAAAAATTAATAAACTGCTATACAGTACTCAGAATGCAAAATCTATAGAAACACCACTAAATTTGGGTGGTATGGGCTTGAGTCGCTATGCTTTAGATCATTATCTCTTCAAAAGAGCTGAGGAAAACGGTGCTGAAATTTTGCTGGATTCGGTGGAAAATATAAATTTTGGAAACGATCAATTCAAAGTAAATTTATCTTCCGGAAAAGAAATATCCGCAAAAATTGTGCTGGGTGCTTTTGGAAAAAGAGCGAATCTGGATAAAAGTCTGAAGCGTGATTTTATTCAGGAGAAGTCTTCCTGGCTAGCGGTTAAAGGACATTATAAAACACCAAATTTTTCAGACAATTTAGTCGCACTTCACAATTTCGATGGAGGCTATTGCGGATTATCAAAAACCGAAACAGGCGTAGTAAATGTTTGTTATTTGGTTTCCTACAAAAGTTTCAAAAAGTACAAAAGCACAGCTGACTTTCAAGAAAAAGTATTATTTCAGAATGCATATCTGAAAGATTTCTTTAAAAATGCAAAACCAGTATTTGAAAGAGACCTGAGTATTGCGCAAATTTCATTTCAGGAAAAATCATCGATTAATAATCATATTTTAATGCTAGGCGATGCTGCCGGATTAATTCATCCATTATGTGGCAATGGTATGGCCATGGCAATACATAGCGGTAAAATCGCAGCTGAAGCTATCCTGGGAAATTTTAAAAAAAATCATTTAGACCGAATAAATCTTGAAAATCAGTATAGAGAGAACTGGAATTCCAATTTCAATAAAAGGATGAAAACCGGCCGAATACTTCAAAGAATACTAATAAATCCAATTTTAGCTTCAACTTCACAAAATCTGGTGAAAAATTTCCCGTACTTGTTAGAGAAAATTATAAAAAATACCCACGGTAAACCCATAGCATGAGTATAGACACTTCAAAAAGAACCAACCAGGTTGAAATTATGGACGATTTTGACCTAAAAGGAGAAGAACTGGATAAGACTTTGAAAGATCTTGATAATATCAATAAATGGTTAGGCGGTAATAAAATTACTTTAGACGCAGTAAAAGCTATAATTAAAAATCAACCTAAAGACAGGGATATATATATTGCCGATGTGGGCTGTGGTAACGGGGCAGTATTAAGGGAGATTGCAAAATGGGGAAGAAAAAATGACTATAAAATTAAATTAACCGGAATTGATGCTAATACTCACGCCATTGAAATTGGAAGAAAAAAATCTAAAAATTATCCGGAAATAGATTTTTTAGCTATAGATATTTTTAGTGATGAGTTCAAGGATTTTTACTGTGACATTATCTTATGTACCTTAACACTGCATCATTTTAAAAATAAGGAGATTCTAAAACTATTAAGAATATTTAATCAGCAAGCCAGAATTGGCGTGGTTATAAACGATTTACATCGTTCTAAAGCAGCTTACAGGTTGTTTCAGGCGTTTTGTGCCGTGTTTATCAATAATGAGATCGCTCGTAAAGATGGGCTTATCTCAATTCTGCGTGGATTTAAAAAAGAAGAATTAAAAAGTTTTGCAGAAAAACTTCCTCAAACCAATCATCAAATTAACTGGAAGTGGGCATTTCGCTACCAGTGGATTATTCAGAAAGAAAAAATATGAATATAAAAATTGTAGGCGTTGAAAAAGAATTGCCAGAATATTCCCGGGAAACCAAAGATATTCTTCCATTAGTAGATAGTTGGCTGGAAGGCCAGGAAGATCGATATCGTAGAAAGGTGCTAAAAATCTTTGAGGGTGCTGCTGTAGATAAACGTTACTCTATTATGAAGCCCGAAGAAGTGTTTACCGCAACCTCCTTTGAAGATAAGAATAATATTTATATGAGGGAGGTTAAAAAATTAGGTAAAAATGTGCTAGAAAAAGCTTTACAGAATAACGGCTGGAAGGCGAATTCAGTAGATTTTATTATCACCGTAAGCTGTACCGGGATTATGATTCCTTCTTTAGATGCTTATCTTATTAACTCTTTAGAAATGAGACGGGATATTACCCGACTTCCGGTTACAGAAATGGGCTGTGCCGCCGGAATTTCGGGAATAATCTATGCCACGAATTTTCTAAAAGCTAATCCCGGAAAACGCGCCGCGGTTATTGCGGTAGAAAGTCCAACCGCTACCTTTCAGCTCGACGATTACTCAATGGCTAATATGGTGAGTGCTGCTATTTTTGGTGATGGCGCAGCCTGTGTTTTATTATCTTCGGAAGAAGAAGCCAGAGGACCTAAAATCCTTGGCGAAGAAATGTATCATTTTTATGAAGCTACACATCTAATGGGCTTCGATCTTACCAACCACGGTCTTAAAATGATCCTGGATGAAAAGGTACCGCAAACCATAGCATCCCATTTCCCTGAAATTGTGCATCCATTTCTACAAAAATTGGATTCTAATATCGAAAAGGTAGATCATCTTATATTTCACCCAGGTGGAAAAAAAATCGTTCAAACAGTTGAAGATCTTTTTGGTAACTTAGGGAAGAATATAGATGAAACCCGAGAAGTGCTTCGGCAATATGGAAACATGAGTAGCGCAACAGTGTTGTATGTTTTACAGGAGTTTATGAAAAAACAGCCAAAAGCCGGGGAACAGGGCTTAATGTTAAGTTTTGGACCGGGATTTTCGGCACAAAGAATTTTACTGGAATGGTAACAGAATTTAAAGATCACAATTATTGGGCACTAATTTTAGGCGGAAGTACAGGTCTTGGTTATGCAACTGCCCGAAAACTGGCGCACCACGGGATGAACATTATAATTATCCATAGAGACAGGCGTGCCGATCTAGCTGAAATAGAAGAAGCTTTTGAAGATATAAAAGAACAGGATGTAAAATTTGAAAGTTTTAATATTGACGCTACTAATGCTGAAAAACGGCAAAATCTCATTAAAGAAATTTCCGGAATAATTGGCAAAGAAGGTAAAATAAGAACTGTAGTTCATAGTATATCAAAAGGAAATCTGAAACCAATGACGGGTGATGAACCTACTCTGGAAAATATAGATTTTCAAATTACTATAGATGCTATGGCCATTAGTCTTTACGATTGGACTAAAGCTATATTCAAGTCTGGACTTTTTGCAAAAGATGCCAGAATTATTTCGTTTACCAGTGAAGGAAATAAAAAAGCCTGGGCCAATTACGCGGCCGTTTCAGCGGCAAAAGTTGCATTGGAAGCTATAACCAGGAGCATTGCTCTTGAATTTGCATCTCACGGAATTAGGGCAAACTGTATTCAGGCGGGAGTTACCGTGACCCGATCTTTCCAAATGATTCCAGGTAATGAAACCTTGCGTGTTCACGCATTAAAACATAATCCTTTTAAAAGACTTACAGTCCCTAACGATGTTGCAAATGTTGTCTATTTACTTAGTAAAGACGAAGCCAATTGGATTACGGGAAGTATAATTCCTGTAAATGGCGGTGAACATTTAAAATAAATAATAAGTGGATAAAAAAACTATAGTAGAACAACTTCCATATTCATCTCCCTTTTTATTTGTGGATGAATTATTAAAAATTGACCATAAATCTGCTGAAGGACTTTATACATTTCCAAGAGATTCTTTTTTTTACCAGGGTCATTTCAAGAACAACCCGGTAACACCCGGAGTGATACTAACCGAATGTATGGCACAAATTGGAGTGGTATGCCTTGGAATTTTTCTTCTTCAAGATCAGGAAAACGAAACAAAAGAAATTGAACTCGCCCTCAGTTCATCAGAAATAGATTTTTATCTGCCTGTATTTCCCGGTGAAACGGTGAAGGTAGTCTCCGAAAAGTTATTTTTTAGGTTTAATAAGCTAAAATGTGAGGTAAGAATGTACGACAAGACAGAGAAACTGATCTGCCGGGGTAAGATCGCAGGGATGATAAAAAATAAATCCATTTAGATATATTTTCCATGAAAAAACGCGTAGTTGTTACGGGAATGGGAGTAGCTGCACCAAATGCGGTAGGTTTGGCCAATTTTGAAAATGCGATTCGTGAAGGAAAAAGCGGAATCAGATTTGAAAAAGAACTGGAAACCTTGAAATTCAGTTGTCAAATTGCCGGAAAACCACAAATTACAGAAGAGAAAATAGGTGAATATTTTACACCATTACAACTGCGCGGACTTAATTCCAGCGGAATTGTTTACGGAGTAATTGCGGGAACCGACGCCTGGAAAGATGCAGGACTTACAATTGAAGACAAAGACCAACCAGATTGGAATAGTGGAATCGTATTTGGCACTGGAATTTTAGGCGTGGATAAATTTCGAGAAGCAATTCATCTAATCGATGCTGGTAAAACGCGAAGATTAGGTAGCACCAGCGTAATGCAGACCATGGCTAGTGGAATTAGTGCTTATTTGGGAGGGAAATTAGGTTGCGGCAACAGGGTAACCACCAATTCTTCGGCCTGTACCACGGGTACTGAAGCTTTATTAATGGGTTATGAAAGAATTGTCTCCGGCAAAGCCAAACGAATGTTGGTGGGCAGTTGCAGCGACCATGGCCCATATATTTGGGGTGGTTTTGATGCCATGCGTATTTTACCATCAAAATATAATGAAAATCCTACGGAAGCTTCCAGACCAATGAGTGCATCGGCTTCAGGTTTTGTACCTGGAAGTGGAGCAGGAGCATTGATGCTGGAAGATTATGAGTCTGCTAAAGAAAGAGGTGCGAAAATTTATTGTGAAGTTTTAGGAGGAGCCACAAATAGTGGTGGGCAACGTGGTGGTGGCAGCATGACCGCTGCTAATAGCGAAGCAGTAATTCGTTGTATTAAAGAGGCTATTCAGTCTTCTGAAATTTCAGCGGAAGAAATTGACGCGATTAACGGACATCTTACTGCCACGAGCAGGGATGCACTGGAAATTGAAAATTGGAAAAAAGCTTTGCAAATTGATAATTTCCCGTATATAAATTCCTTAAAAGGAATGACTGGACATTGCCTCGCCGCTTCCGGAAGTATTGAATGTGTTGCCAGCGTGTTGCAGATAGATAAAAATTTTATCTTCGGGAATATTAACTGTGAAGATCTTCTACCTGAAATTTCAGAGATGATTCCTGAAGAAAAAGTTCCACGTAAAACCCTGGAAAAGCCTTTAAATATTTTGGCAAAAGCCAGTTTTGGTTTTGGAGACGTAAATGCCGTAGTTATTTTAAAAAAAGTATAAATTCGTTTTTATATAAAATCACTTAAGAATGAAAGAAAAAGAAATACTAGAATCTTTAAAAAAAATTGTAATCCCTTACGTTCAACGAAAAGAAGGTTTGGAAGATTTTAATGAAAAAACCGATTTCATTAAAGACCTCGAAGTAAATTCGGCCAACCTGGTAGATGTAATTCTGGATGTGGAGGACGAGTTTGATATTGAAATAGACAACGATTCTATGGATGGAATGCTAACTGTAGGGGACGCTAAAAATATTATTGAGCGCAAATTAGCTTCAGCTTGATAGGTAACGACATTATAGACTTAAACTTAGCTCACCGCGAAAGCAACTGGCAACGGCATGGCTTTCTACAAAAACTATTTACTAAAGATGAACAGAATTTTATTGTTAATAGTAAAAACTCTGAATTAAGCCTTTGGTTATTATGGAGTATGAAAGAGGCAGTGTACAAAGCTGTTCAGCGAAAATATAAGCTAGATCGGTTTTATAACCCAAAGCAATTTATATGCAGTCAGTTAAAATTAGGCTTAAATCAAGCCAGCGGCGCGGTAAGTTTTAGAGAAGAAGTTTTCGAAACTGTATCAGATTTGTTTCCCAATAAGATTCTTTCTTATACTGCAAATACTGAATTTTCTTTTTCTTCTGAAGAAAAAAATGCCAGATTCTTAATTCTTCAAAAAGTTTCGGAAGGCCTTGGTATTCCATTAATATCTCTTAACATTCACAAAAACGAACAGGGAATTCCATTTATAACCTACAATGGTGATATACTGCAAATTCCATTTAGCCTTTCTCACCACGGAATTTATTCAGCTTATGCGCTCTCGTTAAATATGTCCTAAAACCGGTTTTGGGCATTGTAAAAGCCTCTCCTTATTTGTATCTTGAA
>DATFJA010000264.1:0-8600 GCA_035269545.1 Salegentibacter sp. | reverse complement strand
GCGGTATTGCTAATTACTCACTACCAGCGTTTGCTTAACTATATTGTACCAGATGTGGTTCACGTTATGGTGGACGGTAAAATCGTGAAGTCTGGCGGAAAAGAACTTGCTCTTGAGCTGGAAGAAAGAGGTTACGAATGGGTTAAAGCTGAAAAAGCGGTTTAAGAATAATCCTATTTAATCCAAAAAATTAAAGTTAAGATTCCCGATTTTTCGGGAGAGACAAATTGAATTTGCGATGGAATTAAAAGAAAAATTAGTATCATCATTTCTGGCTTTTGAAGAAGAATACACAGGAGCTAATGATGATCTTCATAAAATAAGAAACCAGGCGATTAAGGACTTTGAAACTATGGGTTTCCCAAGTCGCAAGGAAGAAGATTATAAATACACTTCCCTGAAATCGGTTTTAAAAGAAGACTACAGTCTTTTCCCCCGAAAGGAAAACGCTATAGAATATAAGGACATTAAAAAATATCTTATCCACGAGATCGATACTTACGATCTGGTATTTATAGATGGCATTTACTCATCTCACTTATCTAGCACTACGCACGATAAGATTGATGTTTGCTTAATGTCTTCAGCCTTGAACAAAGACCTTTACAAGCCGGTAATCGATAATTATTTTAACAAACTTGCTCCAAAAAATGGATTAAATTCGTTGAATACCGCTTTTACCAAGGAAGGTGCTTTTATTCATATTCATAAAAATATTTTAGCCGATAAACCAATCCAGATCATTAATTTCTCTACGGGGAATGAATCTTCTATTTTGGTACAGCCACGTAATTTAATTGTGGTAGATGAGAATTCTCATTGCCAGATTATTGAGCGCCACCAGAGCTTAACCGAACACCCGGTGCTTACCAATTCGGTTACCGAGATATTTGCTAATAAACGTGCTATTGTAGACTATTATAAGATCCAGAACGATAAGCTTTCTGCTTCTTTGATAGACAATACCTATATCGAACAAAAATCTGAAAGTTTTTGTTCTGTACACACTTTCTCTCTGGGTGGAAAATTAACACGAAATAATCTTAATTTTTATCAAAGAGGAGAACGCATAGATTCTACAATGAAAGGTGTAACTATCATTGAAGGGAAACAACACGTAGATCACAATACATTAGTACATCACATAGAACCTAATTGTGAATCTCACCAGGATTATAAAGGTATTTTTGATGAAAAATCCGTTGGTGTATTTAATGGAAAAGTAGTGGTTGAAAAAGAAGCGCAAAAAACAAATGCGTACCAGTCTAACAATAATGTTTTGTTAGATGATAAAGCAACTATTAACTCGAAACCTCAGCTGGAAATTTTCGCAGATGATGTAAAATGTAGTCATGGTTGTACAATTGGTCAGCTAGACGAAGAAGCTTTATTTTACCTTCAATCACGCGGAATTCCAAGAAAAGAGGCTAGCGGACTTTTAATGTATGCTTTTGCTAATAACGTACTGGAAAGTGTAAAAATTCCTGAAATTAAAAAGAGAATTAATAAGCTTATAGCTCTTAAATTGGGCGTAGAACTAGGATTCAATCTGTAATTTGCTCTCTGGAGTAGCATTAAACAGAATCCTCAAATCAATATAAAAATGAGCATTGCTACTAATAATATAGCATTTAACGTTGAAGAAATTAGAAAAGACTTCCCTATCCTCAATAGGGAAGTTAATGGTTACCCCTTGGTTTATCTGGATAATGCGGCTACTTCACAAACCCCAAAACAGGTTATGGATGCGATTGTAGATTATTATTCTAACTACAATGCTAATATTCACCGCGGGGTACATAGCCTTTCACAGGAAGCAACCGATAAATATGAAGGTGCGAGAGGAAAAATTCAGCAACATTTTAATGCTGAAAAGGCGCATGAAATAATCTTCACATCAGGCACAACCCATAGTATTAACCTTGTTGCAAGTGGTTTTGCTTCTATACTTAAAAAAGGAGATGAAATCCTGGTTTCAGCATTAGAGCATCATTCTAATATCGTTCCATGGCAAATGCTATGTGAAAAAACAGGAGCAATTCTAAAAGTTATCCCTATGAACGAGCAGGGAGAACTTATTTACGAATCTTTTGAAGAATTACTATCCGAAAAAACAAAGATTGTTTTCCTAAATCACGTTTCAAACGCTTTAGGAACTATTAATCCTATTAAAAAAATTATTGACAAGGCCCACGAAAAAGGCGCAGCTGTTTTGATAGATGGTGCACAGGCTGCACAGCATATCAAAGCCGATGTTCAGGCACTGGATGTTGATTTTTACGTGGTTTCTGCTCATAAAATGTGCGGTCCAACCGGAGTCGGTATTTTATACGGGAAAGAAGAATGGCTCAACAAGCTTCCACCATACCAGGGTGGTGGTGAGATGATCGCTACAGTTAGTTTTGAAAAAACTACTTATGCTGAACTACCTCATAAATTTGAAGCCGGCACACCTAATATTTGTGGCGGAATCGCATTTGGCGCCGCAATAGATTATATGAACGCTATAGGTTTTGAAGCTATTGCACGCTACGAAGAGGAATTACTTGATTATGCAACGCTAAAACTTCAGGAGATTGAAGGAATGAAATTTTATGGAACTTCGAGAGAGAAAACCGCAGTGATCTCTTTTAATATCGAAGGTTTGCATCCGTACGACATTGGTACGCTCGTAGACAAAATGGGGATTGCCGTTAGGACCGGTCATCATTGTGCTCAGCCTATCATGGATTTTTATAAGATTCCCGGGACAGTTCGTGCTTCATTTTCATTCTACAATACTAAAGAAGAAATTGACCGATTTATCGAAGCGGTTAAAAAAGCGAAATCGATGCTTTCCTAAAGATTAGGTCTCCCCGAAATTAGAGAAGCAAAGATTAGCGATTAAGATTTAATATTTTTATCTGAAGAAAATCAGGTTCTTTTAAACCTGCAAAAACAGAAGACAGTGAGTAAGACGATACAGGAAATACAGGCAGAAATTGTAGATGAGTTCGCGATGTTCGACGACTGGATGCAGCGTTATGAATATATGATAGAGCTCGGAAAAGCACTTCCGCTTATAGATGAAAAGTACAAGATTGATGAAAACCTTATTAAAGGTTGTCAGAGCAAAGTATGGGTTCACGCTGAACTAAAAGATGAGAAATTGGTTTTTACTGCAGACAGTGATGCGATAATAACCAAGGGGATCGTAGCTATTTTAATTAGAGCTTTTTCCAATCACCATCCTTCAGCAATTATTGAAGCCGACACAAAATTTATTGACGATATTGGCCTAAAAGAGCATTTGTCTCCTACCCGCGCCAATGGTTTGGTGAGTATGATCAAACAACTTAAAATGTATGCGGTCGCATACCAAACACAACTTAAATAAAATGGAGAAAGAAATAGATACCCAGGAATTAGGAGAAAAGATCGTAAAAGTTTTAAAAACTATTTACGATCCAGAAATTCCTGTAGATATATATGAATTGGGACTTATCTACGACGTAATGGTTAATACCGATTACGAAGTAAAAATCTTAATGACCCTTACGACACCAAACTGCCCGGTAGCCGAAAGTTTACCGCAGGAAGTAAAAGAAAAAGTCGCTTCTATAGATACAGTGAAAGAGGCCGAAGTTGAAATTACATTCGATCCGCCGTGGAATCAGGATCTTATTAGCGAAGAAGCAAAACTGGAATTAGGACTTTTATAAATCCTGAAAGCTCAAAACCTATTAACTTTAAACCCTTGATTTCATTATGGCCGAAGAAATTGTAAACCGGGTAGCCTCCAGCAAACTTATCACCTTTAACCTTGAGGATTATTATCCAGAAGGTGAACGCGTGGTATTTGATGTAAAAGACTGGCTACTGGAAGGTTTTGTATTACGGGAAGGTGAATTTAGGGAACAAGCAAAAAATCATGACTGGAGCCAGTACGAAGGCAAATTTATTGCTCTTACCTGTTCCAGCGATGCCATAATCCCGGCCTGGGCCTTTATGTTATTGGCCACTTATTTGCAGCCTTATGCAAAGAAAATAATAACCGGCGATCTTGAAACTCTGGAGACAGTTCTTTATACCGAAGTTATTTCAAAAATGGATGTAAGCGATTTACAGGATAAGCCCGTAATTGTAAAGGGCTGTGCTCATAAACCTGTTCCAAAAAATGCCTATCTACTTTTAATAGAAAAACTACAACCAGTAGTAAAGAGTTTAATGTACGGGGAGGCCTGCTCGTCTGTCCCTTTATATAAAAAACCAAGGAAATAAATGAAGAAACTAGTACTTATTCTCGCTTTATTTAGCGGGATTTTTAGCCTAAAAGCCCAGGAAGAGGAAAAAGAACAAAAACAAGGATGGACAAAAGAAGGAAGCATTTCCTTGCTTTTTAACCAATCTGCCTTTAATGAAGAATGGACCGGCGGGGGAACTTCTAATCTTGCAGGAAACTTACTTCTTAATTACGATTTTAACTATTTGAAAGACGACTTTACCTGGGACAATAAATTGCTGGTAGACTATGGGCTCACCAAGCAGCGCAGTGATGAATTTGCCAGGAAAACCAGCGACCGCTTAGAATTTAACTCTATTGCCGGAAAACAAATGCAGGAATCAAATTGGTACTATTCCCTTTTCCTTAATTTTAGGACGCAAATCACTAAGGGATATAAGTTTGGAGAAGATGCTGAAACAGGACAAGTTACCCGAACAGAATACACTAACTTTTTATCTCCCGCATACCTGCAATTCGGTCCCGGGATGATGTGGAAGAAAAGTGAAAATTTCTATATAAATATTGCACCCGCTACCGGCAGAATGGTTTTTGTTGATAAAGATTTTACCTCCGGACCAGGTTATGTAGATGGAGATTATTTTGGAGTAGATGCAGATAAGGCGATGCGTTTTGAACTTGGCGCCTCTGTTTCGGGATATGCTAAATTTGATATTATTGAAAACGTAACTATGGAAAATCTAATTAACCTCTATTCCAATTACCTTGAGGATCCGCAAAATGTAGATATCGATTACACCATGAACATGAAAATGAAGATTAACGATTATCTTTCTACTGATCTTATTTTCCAGGCCATTTATGACGACAACGCCGTAAAGGGCTTCCAGATAAGAGAAGTATTCGGATTGGGAATTAACTATGGCTTCTAGCTAGACCTAAACAAGACTTCATTCTGAACTCGTTTCAGCAACAGTGAATTAAAATACAACCTGCCGGCAACCGGCAGGTTTTTTATTTTGAAAGCTTTTTTAGTTAAATATATGTTGAAATAAATTCAGCAAAAATTCCAGTAGCAATCTATTATGTAACTTTGCAGTTATGATTGAAAAAACCGACCTAACCCACGAAAAAGCTGTTCTAATTGGTATTGTAACAAAAGAACAGGGGCACGATAAATTAGAAGAATACCTGGACGAGTTAGAATTCCTTACTTATACCGCAGGCGGGGAAGTGATAAAGCGTTTCAGCCAGAATATGGATAAACCCAATCCCAAAACTTTTATCGGTACAGGGAAAATGAACGAATTAAAAGAATTCGTGGATGAAAATGATGTAGGTACCGCTATTTTTGATGATGAACTTTCTCCCGCGCAACAAAAAAATATTGAAAAGATCCTAAAGTGTAAAGTCTTAGATAGAACTACGCTTATCCTGGATATTTTTGCCCAACGTGCGCAAACAAGTTATGCCCGTACACAGGTAGAACTTGCACAATATGAATATTTATTACCTAGACTTGCAGGAATGTGGACTCACCTTGAACGCCAGCGTGGTGGTATTGGAATGCGTGGTCCCGGGGAAACAGAAATCGAAACTGACCGTAGAATCGTTAGGGATAAAATTTCGCTTTTAAAGAAAAAACTCGAAACCATAGACAAACAAATGGAAGTGCAACGCGGTAATCGCGGGCAGTTGGTAAGAGTAGCACTTGTAGGTTATACCAACGTAGGAAAATCTACTTTAATGAACACCATTAGTAAAAGTGAGGTTTTCGCTGAAAATAAACTTTTTGCAACTTTAGATACCACGGTTAGAAAAGTGGTAATTCGCAATTTACCCTTCTTATTAACCGATACGGTAGGATTTATAAGGAAATTACCTACGCAACTGGTAGAGTCCTTTAAATCCACTTTAGATGAAGTTAGAGAAGCCGATTTACTACTGCACGTGGTAGATATTTCTCATCCTAACTTTGAAGACCATATAGAATCTGTAAACCAGATTATGAGTGAGATTAAAAGTATTGACAAACCAACTATTATGGTTTTCAATAAAATTGATCAATATGAAGCTGAGGAAATTGAAGATGATGATTTAATGACCGAAAGAACCAAAGCGCATTATACGCTAAAAGAATGGAAGCAAACCTGGATGAATAAAATGGGTGATAACGTGCTGTTCATATCTGCTTTGAACAAGGAAAATATGGAAGATTTTAGAAGAAAGGTGTACGAAGCAGTTCGTAAAATTCATATCACCCGTTTTCCTTATAACAACTTCCTATATCCGGAATACGATAAATACGGAGAGGAAAAATAGCAAATCAAGCCCCGAAATTTTCGGGGTTTTTTATTGAATTTTATATTAAATTAGAGGGAATCAATATTCTATTAAAATGAAAAAATTAATCTTACTACCTCTCCTTTTTTGCTTCGGAATAATATCTGCACAGGAATTAGATGGAGCCTGGAAACTAATTCAAAAAAACGGAGAAACTGTTAGCGATCGCGAAGTCATCAAAATAGTTCAGGATGGTTATTTTGCCCTGGGCTCTAAAGACCTCAGCAATAATGAATTTTTAGGCGCCGCCGGAGGCGAACTAAGCCTGGAAGATGAAACCCTTACCGAAATCAGGGATTTTGACACCTACGATTCCGAAAACATTGGAACTGAACAGGAATATAATATTTCCTGGGAAGGAGAAAACAGGATGGAAATTTCTGACGGAATGACGACAAAAATTTGGGAAAGAGTATCTGATGAAAGCGATGCCCTTACCGGAAATTGGGTTATTACCGGTCGTAAAAGAAATGGAGAAATAAACACCATGACTCCCGGTGACAGGCGCACAGTTAAGATTTTAAGCGGTGGAAGATTTCAATGGATTGCTTTTAATTCGGCTACCAAAGAATTTAACGGCTCCGGTGGCGGAACTTATACTGCAGAAAACGGAAAATATATCGAAAATATTGAATTTTTCTCCAGAGATGCGAGTCGTGTAGGAGCCAGTTTAGATTTTGAATATGAAGTAAAGGATGGCAAATGGCACCATAAGGGGAAAAGTTCTAAAGGAGATCCTATTTACGAGATCTGGTCACCTTATAATGAGGCTTATCAGAAATAATCTGTCAAATAGTTATAGGCTTATCTTATTAAAAATGCCTCCTTCGGCATATAGAATTCACCGGGAGGCACTTCTTTCAAATAAAACCGTATCGCTTTTTCCCGCTCTATATATTGCAAACGTATTTTTCCTGATGTGAAACTAACTGCACTTTCTATAGTACCATCGTAGACTCCTTCAGCTATCTTTATCAAATTTATGGTAAAAGCGCCGGCATTTTTTCTTCTACAATCGGTTTTATCAACCTGGTAAAATACAACACAATGATTACCATTAATCAGGTTTTGACTTTCATATTCCAATTGTAATTCCATCCTATTTTGACCATCTGGAGACTCCCAAAACCAATTACCCGCAAAATCCTGGGATTGCTGTGCAAAACCTTTTACGCCAATTAATAAAAATAGAAAAAGTAAAGCTTGCCTCATTTTTATTGTTTAAAGATTGTATTAATTTACTCGATAATCGAGATTTAAATGCTCCAGGGCTTGCATCGAAATCTAAAAATTTTTCCATTTAAGGCCTCGTGGTATTACCACAAAGTAATTTACTCAATTCCCACTTACCCGAATGTTATCAATATCATAAGTTGTGGTTTTATCTGGTGCGGCACCCAAATACCTGAAAGCAAAATGGACATCGCCCTTTAAGCACGAAATATTGATCTTACTCTTTACAAAACCTCTACCGTACTGACTGGTAGGGCCCACGGGTATTATCGCATCTAAAGTTTTCCAGTTAGTGGTTAATACATTACCGGTAAACTCTTCGGTAATCAATACACTTAGAATTGTTGCGTTATCATAAGAAGACATGATATCAAAAGACAAACGAGCATCTGAATTTAAACCTAAATTGATTGTAGGGCTCACCAACCAGGCTTCCATAGGTGCCTCTTCAGTATTAAATGCCGAAACCCGTATATATCGGTTACCATCAAAAGTACCGGGTTTGAATACTTTACCTCCATTTACATTAATATTAATCCATCCACTATCTGCCAGGGCAGAAAGGCTGGTAATATTGGTAAAATCTTCCTCAAATAAAATATTTATTCCTTCGGAATTATTATCTGCACAATTCAAAAATTCCGGATCGCAACGCTCACCATCGAAGTTAAGATCATCGGGAGAATTTACCGCGATCACAAAATAATCATCATAAAAATTCCGGCTTAGAATTCCTTTTACACTTCCTGAATTTATAGGCAAATACAAAGATTTAAACCCGGAAAAAGTACTGGTACTTAAC
>DATFJA010000263.1:0-10067 GCA_035269545.1 Salegentibacter sp. | reverse complement strand
GATAGAAAAATTGCTAACCGTAGAATTTTCCCTGCAATCGATCTTACTTCTTCCAGTACACGTCGTGACGATCTATTACTTGATGAAAACACGATACAAAGAATGTGGGTGTTGCGTAAATATCTTGCTGATATGAATCCTATTGAAGCGATGGAATTTATTAACGACAGGATAAAACAAACCAGAAATAATGAAGAGTTTTTAATCTCTATGAACGGGTAAACGACTCTTTATATATAAATTGAAAAAATCCGGAAACTAAAAGCTTCCGGATTTTTTTATGTTCAAATTTATTTTTTTAACATACTCTCAACTCCCCTTTCCTTTTTTCAACGGAAGTGGAATGAATGGAAAAATTTTTCAAAATTCATAATGAATTCGTGCGTCACCCTGAACTAGTTTCAGGGTCTAACATGTTAGATTCTGAAACAAGTTCAGAATGACGATTAAAAAAGACAATCAATAGTAGGAGAAGCCTGTCCCGTTTTTTTTCTCATTCTTTTCCACAAAAAAACCCCAACGTTTTGTTGAGGCTTTTTTTCTTTGAGCGGGAGACCGGGTTTCCCGATATTACGCCCTATCGGTCTTCAATCGGGACAGGCTTCTCACCCGTTGTTTTTTTCATTCTTTTCCACAAAAAAACCCCAACGTTTTTGTTGAGGCCTTTTTTCTTAGAGCGGGAGACCGGGTTCGAACCGGCGACATTCAGCTTGGAAGGCTGACGCTCTACCAACTGAGCTACTCCCGCCTTTGTTCTGCAAATATATAGTTTAAACCCTTCAAATTCCAAAGGAAAATTAAACTTTCTAGTCGGCCCCACTCTATTTGGTTAATATCCAGAGAGAAAACAAAGCCAAGCGATAAAATCTTGTTAAATGGGTAATTAAAAAACAAGTGTTCCGACAAATAAATCTTATTTTTAATGCCTAACAGAATACATTTTAAACTAATTTCTTATGAGTAATAAACCCGGTAAAACCCAGGACTTAATAGACGCAAAATTCCTTAAAGAACGAAAAGTGTTTCTTTGGGGCGAAGTCAACGATAAATCAGCTAAACACGTTATAGACAGACTTCTTTACTTAGATATGGAAGGAGAGGGAGAAATCCAGTTCTTCATCAATAGTCCAGGTGGCTATGTAACCGACGGATTTGCGATTTACGATACTATGCAAAGCCTACAAAGCCCCGTTTCAACTATATGTAGTGGCTTAGCCGCTTCTATGGGTTCTATTTTACTTTCCGGAGGAACTAAAGGAAAAAGATTTATCCAGACACACGGAAAAGTAATGATTCATCAACCTATGGGTGGTGCCAGAGGTCAGGCTTCAAATATTGAAATCCAGGCAAACGAAATTTTAAAAACCCGGGAATTGAGCGCAAAGCTACTTGCGGATAACTGTGGGCAAACTACAGAAAAAATACTTAAAGATTTTAACCGGGACTACTGGATGGATGCCCAGGAGTCTTTAGATTACGGAATTGTAGACGGTATTTTCAAGAAGTAATTTATGGATATCAAACATCGCGAGAACGATAGCCGCGGAATGTTCTTTGTTAAAGATGAAAAAGGAATTTACGCAGAGCTAACTTATCAGAAAAAAGCAGGAGATATTCTTGTTATAGATCATACCGAAGTTAGACCGGAACTGGAAGGCCAGGGAATTGCTTCCAAACTGCTGGCCCATAGCGTAGAATATGCTCGTGAAAATAATTATAAGATTGAACCACTCTGTCCCTTCGCTGAAGTACAATTTGACAGAAATAAGTCTTACAGCGATGTAAGAGCTTAAATAAAAACCTACAAACTTTTTCCTCTTTTATGAAGTTCTCCCATTTGCTATTAATCCTTGGTTTAATGATTACATTTTCTTGTGAAGAAAAGCAAAAAACAGGGATTGAAACTTCAAAAGAGGAAGAAGCAGTAGTTATTAAAAAATTAGCTTCAGCTGATTTAATTGCTAAAAGATTTCCGGCTTCATCAAATTCTTTTGGAAATATAGAGCCGCAATACACCGATTTACTGGATTCAATTTATTCAGAACGCGAATACAAACCAATTTGGACCGATAGGGCGCTACGGGAAGATCTTTACCGAAGCATAGAAAGAGCTAAAGAAGACGGCCTGGAACCCGAAGATTATCATTTAAGCTATCTAAAAAAATCCCTCGCTAATTTATCGGAACTAGATGACGAAGAACGCAGTTTGACTGAAATCATCTTAACTGATGCTTTTTTTAGTCTTGCTTCAGATTATAATTCAGGAAAATTAGATCCTAAAGAAATTTATAGTATTTGGGGTATAGAAAGTAATAAAATAGATCTTCCGGGACTCTTAGATCACGGCGTTCAGCAAAATAATATTCTGGCGGCTATAGATTCTGTAGTACCAAAACACGAGGTTTATAAAGGTTTAAAACGTAGTTTGAAAGAATACAGGGAACTGGCAGAAAACGAAAAAGACCCTATTTTTATTTCTGAAGAAGGAGAGAGTATTAAAGCCGACGAAAAAGACGAGCGAATCCCCAATATAAAAAGGCGGCTAATTCAATTAGGCTATTGGGAAAATAAAATTGCAGACAGCCTTAATATCTACGATGAATCTTTGCAGGAAGCGGTAAAGGAATTTCAGGAAAAGTATGGCATTGAAACCGATGGGGTGATTGGTGGCGGCACCATTAAAACCCTTAATAAAACCTATCAGGACAGGTTGGAACAAATTTTAGTGAACCTCGAACGCTGGCGCTGGTATCCAAAAGATCTGGGCGAACAATACATTATTGTAAATATTGCAAATTACCGCTTACATCTAGTAAAAGGCGAAGACACTCTTGCTACGCATCGAACCATGGTAGGCACCGAAGCCAGGAAAACCCCTGTTTTCTCTGATGAGGTAGAACATATAGTTTATAACCCAACCTGGACTATTCCACCTACGATTAAGAGTAAAGATGTTATCCCATCAGCCTCGAAAGATCCTGGCTACATAAACAGGAAGAATTTTAGCATTTTCAACCGGAAAGGTCAAAAAATGAATCCTCAAGAAGTAAATTGGGCATCTTCTGAAGTAAACAGTTATACATTTAGACAGGAAGCCGGGCCGACAAATCCGCTCGGGTTGGTGAAGATCATTTACCCCAATCAATATTTAATTTACTTACACGATACACCCTCAAAATCCCTTTTCAAAAAAAATATTAGGGCACAAAGTTCTGGTTGCGTAAGAGTACAGGGCGCCCTGGAGTTGGCCAAGATACTTTTAGACGATCAGTTGAAATATGATGATGAGAATATCCAGGAAATCATTAACTCAGGCAAGACCACTACCATTAAGGTTACCAAAAACATAAAAGTTCATCATCTTTACTGGACCGCATGGAACGAAAATGGCAGCACCCGTTTTGCAGAGGATGTCTACAAAAGAGATGCTGCCATCTATAAATTACTTACTAAAAATTAATTAAGAATTAAGTAATGCAGAATTACTTAAGTAGTCTTTATTATCCTTGTGAATATACACTACCGATTCTTCTTTAATCGTATCTATTACATCTTCAGCAATGGTATTAGGAACTGCAGGGCAACCATAACTTCTTCCTAATCTTCCAATTCTATCTATAAAGTTTGGCTCAGCATAATCTGCTCCGTGAATTACCACATAACGCTTGCGAGCATTACTATTAAAGCCTTTTTCCATACCATCTATAAAAAGAGATAGACCGTTCTTTCCATAATAAGTTTCAGCGGTAACATAAAATCCAAGCGAACTTTGCAGGGAGTTAACGGTATTACTAAAATTAGTAGCAAATTCGCCACCGGTGTTCTTTCCGTGAGAAACATAAGTATTAAACAATACTTCTTTTGTTTCCATATCCATAATCCACATACGCTTTTTAGTAGAGGAAAGTCCAAAATCCACTACGGTAAGAATTTTTTTACCTACTTTACCATCTTCGTTTAATTTTTCATAGCCTTTTATAGCTTTTTCAAAAACCGGCATTGCAGGAATACTAATATTGTTAGTGGAAAATTCGTTGTAAAGATTAGCGACTTTATTTTCAAAACTTATGTCGCTTTTTTCAGAAATTAAGGAAGCTGTCGATTCAATTTCTGAATTATCCAGGTCAGTTTTTAAATCATCTGTAGTTGTAAATGCGAATGAAAAGATAAATACGCCAAATACAGTCAGAAGTTTATAAATCATACACGTTTTTTTTAATTAATGTTCTCTTAATATATTCCAAATGTAATGCCAACATACAAAATTTTCTAATTAATTGAACTTTAGAAGCTTTGGATTATAAAGTTTAACATTTATCGGTAAATTAACCGATATTTCAAAGAAATTTTATGGTAACACCGTTTGAAAGATTGATCAGGTAGAAGAAAAAAGCATTCCAAACTAGAGGTCGAAATGTTAAATTCTTAAGCTTTTTTATTCAGAATATTCAAAATCGCTTGATAAAATTATTAAGGGTTAATATCACGAGAGGGCCTTCTATATTTAGATTTAATAAAACATTAGCGAGCGTGGATTTAGCACACTGCCAATTTGTTTTTATCTTTATACCCTAATTAACTAATATTATGAATAAGAAAGTTCTACTAATGATTTTAGACGGCTGGGGAATTACGCAAAACCCAGACGTTTCAGCTATAGCCAAAGCAAAAACTCCTTTTATGGATAGTATTTTGGAGAAATACCCTAATGCTGAACTGCGCACCGACGGAATGCAAGTTGGGTTGCCAGAAGGTCAAATGGGAAATAGTGAGGTAGGACATATGAACCTGGGAGCAGGTCGCATTGTATACCAGGATCTGGTAAAGATCAATATGGCAGTAGAAAAAAACACCTTAAAAGAGGAACCTGTACTGGAAGAGGCTTTTAACTACGCTATAAAACACGATAAACCAATCCATTTTATGGGGCTTTTAAGTGACGGGGGAGTTCATTCTCACATCAATCACTTAAAAGGATTACTTTCTGCGGCGGAAGAATTTGGAGTAAAAGAAAAATATGTTCACGCTTTCACCGATGGCCGTGATGTAGACCCGCATTCAGGAAAAGGTTTTGTTGAAGAGATTGAAAAACATCTGAAAAAGACCAATGGCAAACTTGCTTCGGTTATTGGGCGTTATTTCGCAATGGACCGTGATAAACGCTGGGAAAGAGTTAAAAAAGCCTATGATCTTATTACAAAAGGTGAAGGTAAAAAAACCAAGAATGCAGCTGAAGCCATTGCTGAAAGCTATGAAAATAATGTTAGCGATGAGTTTATAGAACCTATTGTAATGACCAATGATGCTGGTGAGCCGGTAGCTACCTTAAAAGAAAAAGAAGTAGTAATCTTCTTCAACTTTAGAACAGATCGTGGGAGACAGCTTACCCAGGCTTTAACCCAGGATGATTTCCCTGAATACAACATGAAAAAAATGCCGCTATATTACGTAACGGTAACGAAATATGATGATAGTTTTGAGGGCATTAATGTAGTTTTCAAAAAAGACAATATCAAGTCTACGCTTGGCGAAGTCCTGGAATATATGGGCAAAAAGCAAATAAGAATTGCTGAAACCGAAAAATATCCACACGTTACCTTTTTCTTTAGTGGTGGCCGCGAAAAACCTTTTAAAGGTGAAGAACGCTTAATGTGTAACTCTCCAAAAGTAGCTACTTACGATCTTCAGCCAGAAATGAGCGCTTTTGAAATTAGGGATAAAATTATCCCTGAGCTTAAAGCCGAATCGGCTGATTTTATTTGCCTGAATTTCGCAAATCCGGATATGGTAGGACATACCGGTGTATTTGATGCAGCGGTAAAGGCTTGCGAAACCGTAGATTCCTGCGCTAAAGATGTAGCGGAAACTGCTATGGAAAATGATTATTCGGTAATTGTGATTGCAGATCACGGGAACAGCGAGGTTATGGTCAATGAAGACGGCAGCCCAAATACAGCACACACCACCAGCCCAGTACCTTTGGTTTTATTAGATAAAGATGTAAAATCTATCAAAAGCGGTAAGCTTGGAAACATCGCTCCGACTATCCTGAAGTTAATGGGTATTGAGCAACCTGAAGTAATGACTGAAGACCCTCTAATTTAAATTAAATGATAAATAAAATATTGCTACTTTTTCTAGGAGTTTTTATAGCCACAGGAGAAGTTTCAGATGAAAAAGAGAAAGATTATATAAATTCCGCAGAAATGCTTTTAGGTGAATTCACCAAAGCCGATCTGGAAAAATCTCCATATTCGCGGTGGTTTACTCCCGGTTATGAAAATTACAAGCCTGAAGAAGAAGCTTTAAAAACAATAAAGAAAAACATAGGCGATTATGAGATCCTTCTTTTTATGGGAACCTGGTGCGGCGATAGCCGATACATAGTCCCTAAGTTTTTCAAGCTCTTAGATGCTGTAGATTTCAATGAAGAAAACCTTACCAGTATTGCAGTAAACTATGCTAAAAAAGCTCCCGGAGATCTGGACGAAGAGTACAAAATCCATCGTGTTCCCACCATTATCTTTCTAAAAAATGGAAAGGAAGTAAACCGTTTTGTAGAATATTCTATAGAGAGCCTGGAAGAAGATATTGCCCGAATAGTTGAAAGAAAAGAATACACAGATCCTTACTCTAAATAACTGGAGATCAGTAAGAGATATTCGGTTAATCTTGTTAATTTAGCTATATGCCCCATTCGTTAACCATAGCCGTTGATTTTGACGGAACTATTGTAGAAAACAAATTTCCAGAAATAGGAAAACCAAAGCTTTTTGCATTTGAAACGCTAAAAAAATTACAGGAAGACGGCCACAGGCTTATCTTATGGACTTATAGAGCTGAAGATAAATTGGAAGAAGCCGTGAAGTTCTGTGAGAAAAGAGGCATTTCTTTTTATGCAGTCAATAAAAGTTACCCGGAAGAAGTTTTTGACGAAGATATAAGTCGCAAGATACTGGCAGATATTTTTATCGACGATAGAAATATTGGAGGAATGTGGGGATGGGGCGAAATATACCAGCGGTTAAAAGACCGATCAATAATTAGAGAACAGAAAAAAGAAAAGAAGAAATTCGGATTTTTACGCCGATTTTAAATTACACGTATGATAATTACCAAAAATCCTGAAGAAATTGAATTAATGCGCGAAAGCGCGCTAATTGTATCTAAAACCCTGGGAATGCTTGCACCGCATATTAAACCAGGCGTTACTACTTTGGAGTTAGATAAAATGGCCGAAGAATTTATACGCGATCACGGTGCCGAACCAGGTTTTTTAGGAATGTACGATTTTCCGAATTCGCTTTGTATGAGTCCGAACGCTCAGGTGGTTCACGGAATTCCCAACGATAAACCATTAAAGGAAGGCGATATTATTTCTATAGATTGTGGTGCTTTAAAAAATGGATTCTATGGTGATCACGCCTATACTTTTGAAGTTGGCGAAGTAAAACCTGAAGTAAAACAACTTTTAAAAGTAACCAAAGAGTCTCTTTACGTTGGAATTAGGGAATTTAAAATAGGAAATCGTGTGGGAGATGTTGGCTATGCCATTCAAAAATACACCGAAGACCGAGGCTATGGTGTAGTAAGAGAATTGGTAGGTCACGGGCTTGGCGCCACTATGCACGAAGATCCCGAAATGCCAAATTATGGCAAACGCGGTAGAGGTAAGAAATTTGTAGAAGGAATGGTGGTAGCTATTGAGCCTATGATCAATCTTGGAACCAAACGAATAAAACAATTGCCTGATGGCTGGACCATTTTAACCGCAGACAATAAGCCCAGCGCACATTTTGAACACGATATCGCGCTTGTAGACGGTAAACCTCAGCTATTATCTACATTTGATTATATTTATGAAGCTTTAGGAATAGAAAGTGATGAAGAAGACGAGTTTAAAGCAAAAGCCTATGGTAAAGAGCTATAGAGGCGAAGTATGGAAGAGACTCCATAAAGAAGAATGGCAGGATCGTTTTGTATACGATGTTTCCAACTACGGAAGATTAATTAGCTATGTGCAATATCCGGAGGGTGAGTTAATAAATGGCGGCCGTACCAATGGTTACTCCAGTTTCTCTCCCCGACTCCAAAATGGAAAGCATAAAGCCTACTACGTGCACCGTATAGTTGCTGAAATTTTTCTCGATAAAAAAGAAGACGATAGATATGTAATTCATAAGAATTTCAAGAAAGATGATAATCGCGTAGAAAACCTGGCCTGGACTACTAAGGATGAATGGGTACAACACCAGCATGATAGTCCTGGGGTTAAAGAAAACAAACGTAAGAGAAAATTAAGACGGGTAGTAACTTACTCGAAACTCACCTATGCTCAGGCTGTTGTTCTTAAAAAGAAACTTTTAGATCCAAAAAGAAAAACAAGGATCAAGGTGTTGGCAAAACAATTTGGAGTTTCAGAAATGCAACTTTATCGCATAAAATCCGGTGAAAACTGGGGTGACATTAAAGTTTAGGAAGCAGCAATTCTTGATGAAAAAACTTTTTAAAGTAGTTTTAAATACTGTTCCCCGTCCTTTACTTATAAAACTGAGTTATTGGGTAAAACCTTTTTTTAAATATGCGCTTCGCGGAAGTAAATATAAAGACCCAATAGACGGGAAGAGCTTTTCTAAATTTTTACCCTACGGCTATATCAACCAGCGAGAAAATGTGCTCTCTCCTTCTACTCTATCCCTGGAAAGGCATCGTTTACTTTGGTTATACTTAAAAAATGAAACCGATTTTTTTAGCAAAAATCTAAAAGTACTGCATTTTGCACCCGAGCAGGCTTTTTATAAACGCTTTAGAAAGCTTAAAAATCTGGATTACCTTACTACTGACCTCAATTCACCCTTAGCAGATGTAAAAGCCGATATATGTGATCTTCCATTTGAGGAAAATGAATTTGATTTCATTCTATGTAATCACGTTTTAGAACATATTCCAAATGATACTAAGGCGATGCAGGAGCTTTACCGAATTCTAAAACCGGGCGGTATGGCGATATTGCAAATTCCGCAGGATTTAAAGAGGAAAAATACTTTTGAGGATGATTCTATTACCGATAGGAAAGAACGGGAACGTATTTTTGGACAGTACGACCACGTAAGAATATACGGTAGGGATTATTTTGATAAATTAAGAAGTATTGGTTTTAAGGTTGAAGAAGTTGATTATACAGATCAATTATCTACTGAAGAAATTGACAAATACCGTCTTGCAAAAGGGGAAGTTATTCCGGTTTGTTATAAGAATTAATCTTCAACCAGGGCCTCCTCAAATCCGTTTGAAGTAAAAATTCGAATACTTTCCGCTTTGTCTACATAAATAAAATACACATCTACATCCTCCAGTTCTTCCAGCATCTCTAAGGATTTTTCGTAGCCTAAAGCCATAAAAGCGGTGGCGTAGCCATCGGCAAGCGTACAATTTTCAGCAAGTACAGATGCGCTGAGCAAATTGCTTTTTTCGGCTTTGCCGTTTAAGGGATTTATAGTGTGCACATAACGATTCCCTGTAATGCTGTCTATTCTGAATTTTCGATAATTTCCGGATGTTGCCATGGCCCGATCTTCCAGAGCCAGCACGGTTTGTAAAGTTCGTTCAGCATCGGTTTGTTGCGGATTATCTATTGCCACCATCCAGGGCGATTCGCGCTCTAGATTCTGGCCTTTGGCCACCAACTCGCCCCCAAGTTCTATTAGATAATTTTCAACATTTTTTTCATCCAAATATTCAGCGATAACATCAATGGTATAGCCTTTTGCTATAGCATTAAAATCAAGATAGATATTCGGGTTTTCTTTTACAACAATATTATCTTTCGTCAAATTCACCTTTTCAAACCCGACCAGTTCCTGTATGGAATCCAAAACAGCTTCGTCAGGTTCATTTAAAGGTTGATCAGGACCGAAACCGTAGGCGTTGACTAAACTACCCACTGTTGGATCGAAATAGCCATTACTTTCTTTAAAAACCTGTTTAGAATATTCAAACACCTTTTTAAAATGATCATCTACTTTTACATCTTCAGTACCTGCATTAATTCGCGAGATATCAGAATC
>DATFJA010000262.1:0-6521 GCA_035269545.1 Salegentibacter sp. | reverse complement strand
AATATTATTGTTAGCGTAACACCAACCACTACGAGGTAAACTCCAATATCAAAAAATAAGGCCGAACCCACATTTCCTATCACCGGAATTGGTTCAGGAAACCAAAGGCCCGTCATAAATGCCTGGTCTACAAGTATCGGAGCCATCCCGCTAAAAAAAGCTAAAGCTAAACCCACCGGCATCAAAAAGCCGGGATGAAACCTTAACAGGCCTTTAGTATTATCTAATCCGTTTGCGAATGCATGCAATACAAAGGCAATAGCAGCAATCAATCCTCCCACAAAACCACCGCCCGGCAAATAATGGCCGCGCAATAGTATAAAAATGGAGAACACCAGCAATACCGGCAAAAGGTAATCAGAAGCTGTTCTTAATATTAAGGTTTTCATTTATAATATTTTTATTATCCCAAAATCAATGGGGTAAATTTCTTTTTTACTGGGACCTATCGGTACTCTTTAACCTTAGTTTCAATAAACCGAAAACTCCTATAGCAGCGATAGACAGCACCGAAATCTCCATAAATGTATCTGTACCCCTAAAATCTACAAGAATAACATTAACGACATTCTTTCCGTGAGCCAGGATATAGGCGTTTTTAGCATAAAAATCTCCAATTTCGGTATTGGTTGGTTCAGCTAAAACCTGAAGGGCTAGTATGCATACCACCGCTCCTAAACCGGCCGACAAAATTCCATCTCTAATCCTCATTTTGTAGTCTGAAAGCGTAAGATATTTGGGCAATCTATATAACACCAATACGAACAATATCACGGTTAAGGTATCAATGGAAAACTGAGTCATTGCTAAATCTGGTGCACTGTAAAAGACAAAGATCAAACAAATTGCCAGGCCTACCACTCCCATTGCCGCCACCGCAGCAAGCCTTGATTTGGTAAATACCGTAAAGAAAACACCGGCTATTAATATTATTGCTACCACTAATTCGTAAGCAGTAACTTCAGCTAATTGAGTATGATCTATCACCACCCTGGAACTTCCGAACATGATGTAGCTAACCAAAACTACCAGGAACAAGACTATTGTGGTTACGTAATTTCTCAAATAGCCATTCTGAAAAACGTTCGTCCAGAATGCCGAAAATACATTAAAATAATACGTCCCCTTTACTACAATGTTCTCAGGAGAGATAAAATCTAATTTCCCAATTCTATTTTCAAGTTTTGCCGATGGTTTCACGAGGAAATATAGCAGAACCCCTACTGCAATGGTAATTGCACTTAGTAATAATACCGTGTTAAAACCGTGCCACAGCGCCAGGTGATATTCAGAAGCATCGGCACCTAATGCTGAAACCACCGGTTTCACAAGGGCCGATTCTATTAGCATAGGGAAAATTCCGAAGAGAACTCCTAAAACAGCAAGTATAACTGCAGGCCCCCACATTAAAAATTCGGGAGCTTTTACATTTTTATGCGCTTCGGGAAGTTTACCCGTAAAAGGTTTTATTCCCGCTACAAACCCAGCCCAAAGCAGTAATATTTTCGTTAAGACAATAGCGATTACTATAACTATCGTTAGCGTTTCAGCGTGCATACTGGCTTCGTAGGTAAGCTCTTTTCCGAGGAAACCAATAGTTGGGGGAATACCTGCACTGGAAATGGCTGCCAAAATTCCAGCGATCGCAACCGGCATCATAATTTTTCGCAAGCCGGCCAACTTTGTTACATCTCGCGTCCCCGCCTGGTGATCTATAATTCCCGTTACGAGGAATAAGGTAGCTTTATACAAGGCGTGGACAATAATAAAAACCGAAGCAGCAAGGAAAGCGTATTTGGTCCCCAACCCAATGAGGAATACCAAAATACCCAAAGCAGAAATCGTAGAGTAGGCAAGTATGCCTTTAAGATCTGTTCTAAAAAGAGCGTGAACTGCCGAGTAAACCATGGTAATTCCCCCGACGATTATTAAAGTATTGTTCCAAAATTCCTGGTCTCCCAATACCGGCGTAAATCTCATCAACAGGTAGATACCTGCTTTTACCATTGTAGCCGAGTGTAAGTAAGTGGAAACAGGGGTTGGAGCTTTCATTGCACCGGGCAGCCAGAAATGAAAAGGAAATTGCGCGGACTTGGTGAATGCGGCTACAAAAATAAAAACTACTGCCAGGATATAATATTCACTACCGGCAATAGCTTCTTTCATACTTAGCATTTCAGAAATACTGTAAGTTCCGCTAATGCTACCCAATAGTAAAGCTCCTGCTAAAAGGGAGAATCCACCAAAACCAGTGATTCCCAGTGCGGTTAGAGCCGATTTTCGTGAAGCAGGATTAGTATTATTAAACCCGATTAAGAAGAATGAACTTATACTGGTTAATTCCCAGAAAACAAAAAGTGAAATAAGATTGTCTGATAGCACCAGCCCAAGCATTGCCGCCATAAACAAACTGAGGTATCCGTAGAAACGGTCAAGATATTTATGCCCACGAAGGTATGATGCGGTATAAGCGAATACCAGGAAACCAATACCGGTGATCATTAAGGAAAAAAGAAGCGAGAGACCGTCTAATTTAAAACTAAGGTCTACACCAAAAGCCGGAACCCATTGATAGGTTTTACTGATTATTTCCCCGGAACTTATCTGCGGAATAAAACTGGCAAAATAAGCAAAAAGGCCTGCCGGAATAAGCGCAGAAAGAACGGCCAGTTTTCCCCTGAAGAACTTTCCGGTAAAAACCAGGAATAATGCGAATATAAAACCTAAAAGTATTGCTGCTAGCATGTATTTTTTCTCAAAAAGTCCGTTCCCCGCAAATATAAGAGTTATTATTTAAGTTTTGCAGCCTAAGCCCTACTTAAGCTTATGAAGGATACCGAATTAAAAGCTTCTTATTTTTAAGCATTTCAAAAAGCCTGTTTCTTAGCAAATTTCTTAAAATGCTGAAATTATTTTATCTTTTTTAAATATTAAAATTATTGTTTTTCGATAATTTAGTGTAGGTTTGTTATTGATAAACAATAATTACCAATTTATGAAGCCGCCTATTTTTCTAAAAAAAGTCTTGGATATTTGTCTTTTCTTTATTCTTTTTACCTTAATCATTTCTATAATTGCGAGTATAATTAACGCTACCGGACAAAAAGATTTTCTACCTGTAAGCGTTAACGGTGAAAAAATAGAGGTTTATTCTGCTTCAGTTATTATCGTAATTTTTTTGGGTGTTTTAAAATCGGTTTTATACATTTTCATTATATATGTCCTTAGAAAACTTATAAAAAGCTTTTTTAAGGATAATCTTTTTACTCGTTTTCAAATTAACGCCCTTAACCTCGCAGGACAACTCATTATCTTAGCAACCGTTGTTACCCCAATTTTAAATACTATAAGCAGTTTTATCTTAAAAAGGGAGGCTAGAATAAAATTTAATATAGAGCTTTCTATGAATTCATTTTGGTTTACACTGGCCATCGGACTGTTCTTTATTCTGCTTAGCAAAGTTTTTCAGCAGGCTAAAAATATCAAACAAGAAAACGAATTAACCGTTTAGCTATGCCAATCAACATCAACCTGGATAAGATTCTGGAAGAACGTGGGATGAAAAGCAATGAACTGGCTGAGAAAATTGGGATTACCACAGCAAACCTTTCCATATTAAAAACAGGAAAAGCAAAAGCGGTTCGATTTTCTACTTTAGAGGCTATTTGCGAAGCTTTAGATTGCCAGCCGGGAGATATTTTAGAATATACCAAAAACTAAAAAAGCCGGGCAATTGCCCGGCTTTTTCAATATTTAATTTCCTAAGATTAATCGGCTAAAATAATAGCTTTATTATCTTTCATTTCTAAAACTCCGCCTTTTATAGTGTAATAAAGAACATTACTATTTCCTTTGTCTTTCTTAAAATCTTCAGAAAGCTCATCATCTAATTCTTTATTAGAGGCAGCAAGTTGAATTTTAACTTCCCCTTCAACCAATGTAGAAACTATAGGTGCGTGATTGTTAAGCATCTGGAATTCCCCATCATTACCGGGAACTTTTACTGCATCAACATCAGCTTTAAAAACTACAGCTTCAGGAGTTACTATTTCTAGGTACATATTTTTTAGTTTGTGTTTACAGTTTTCAGCAAAAAATATTTACTGAATACTGCTCACTGACCACTGTTTACTTTTTAATTAGTCTTCTTCAGCCAACATTTTCTCACCGGCCTCGATCGCTTCCTCTATGGTTCCTTTAAGGTTAAAGGCAGATTCCGGAAGGTGGTCTAATTCACCATCCATAATCATATTAAATCCTTTAATAGTATCTTTAATATCAACCAGAACTCCTTTTAGACCGGTAAACTGCTCGGCTACGTGGAAAGGTTGAGAAAGGAAACGTTGTACACGTCTTGCACGAGATACAGAAAGCTTATCTTCTTCAGAAAGCTCTTCCATACCAAGAATAGCAATAATATCCTGCAATTCTTTATAATGCTGTAAAAGCTCCTTTACACGTTGCGCACATTTATAATGATCGTCCCCTAATGTATCGGCAGTAAGAATTCTTGAAGTAGATTCCAAAGGATCTACCGCAGGATAAATACCAAGCTCAGCAATTTTACGTGAAAGTACCGTTGTTGCATCCAGGTGGGCAAATGTTGTTGCCGGCGCCGGGTCAGTAAGGTCATCTGCAGGTACGTAAACCGCCTGTACAGATGTAATAGATCCGTTTTTAGTTGAAGTAATACGCTCCTGCATCGCACCCATCTCTGTTGCCAAAGTTGGTTGATAACCTACCGCAGATGGCATACGCCCAAGAAGTGCAGACACCTCTGAACCAGCCTGTGTAAAACGGAAAATGTTATCTACGAAGAAAAGAACGTCTTTCCCCTGGCCTTCTCCGGCTCCATCACGGAAGTATTCCGCAATTGTAAGACCAGAAAGCGCTACACGAGCACGTGCTCCAGGTGGTTCGTTCATTTGTCCAAAAACGAAAGTTGCTTTAGAATCAAGCATTGCGGATTTATCAACCTTTTTCAGGTCCCAACCGCCTTCTTCCATAGATTCAGAAAAAGCCTCACCGTATTTTATAATACCAGATTCAAGCATTTCTCGAAGAAGGTCATTTCCTTCACGAGTACGCTCTCCTACTCCGGCAAATACCGAAAGACCACCATGGCCTTTGGCAATATTATTAATTAATTCCTGTATAAGTACAGTTTTACCAACACCGGCACCACCAAAGAGACCAATTTTACCACCTTTTGCATAAGGCTCAATAAGGTCAATTACTTTGATCCCGGTAAATAAAACTTCTGTAGAAACAGATAGGTCTTCAAATTTTGGCGCTTCCCTGTGGATAGACATTCCATCTTTTCCGGCCTTAGGCAGATCTCCAAGCCCGTCAATAGCATCACCTACCACATTAAACAAACGGCCATAAACTTCTTTACCAACCGGCATTTGAATAGGCGCTCCTGTTGCTACTACTTCAACTCCACGGCTTAAACCATCGGTAGAATCCATAGAAACTGTTCTCACTGTTTCTTCACCAATGTGTGATTGCACTTCTAAAACCAAAATGGAACCATCTTTCCTGGTGATTTCCAATGAATCGTAGATCTTTGGCAATTCAGCATTCTCTGAGTCGAACACAACATCAACTACAGGGCCAATAATTTGGGCAACTTTACCTGTTACTTTAGACATTATTTAATTCTTTAATGTTTTCGTATTTAAAATATCTGAAAAACTCAATGTTATAATTCACAATGTGTTAAAATCATACAAAGGTATTTTCAGGCTGCAAAGATAGTTTTTTCTAAATAAAATCATACCTCTCTTAAAATAACTTTTTTGAAGCTTATTAAAGCCGGCAAAAATTCATCTAAAAGTATTATTTTAAAAAGAAAAAATCCCTCTTGAAAAACTTCAAAAGGGATCTTTGTAATCTTAATTATTTATTCTGAAAGTTTACTCAACTGTAACAGATTTCGCCAAATTCCTTGGCTGGTCTACATTCTTTCCAAGCAATACCGCAATATGGTATGACAATAACTGAAGTGGAATAGTTGTTAGAAGCGGCGTTAACGGCTCTAAAGTTTCTGGCACTTCAATCACGTGATCGGCAAGATCTCTCACCTCCTCGTCACCTTCAGTAACAATAGGGATAATTTTACCTTTTCTGGATTTAATTTCCTGAATATTACTTACCACTTTTTCGTAATGACCTCTCTTGGTTGCAATAACCACAACAGGCATTTCTTCATCGATAAGCGCAATTGGGCCGTGTTTCATTTCGGCAGCAGGATAACCTTCAGCGTGAATATAGGAAATCTCTTTAAGTTTAAGCGCTCCTTCTAAAGCTACCGGGAAGTTAAACCCTCTACCTAAATAAAGGCAGTTCCTGGCATCTTTATAAATATCGGCGATCATTTTTATATGCTCATCACCTTCTAATGCTTTCTCTATTTTTGAAGGAATGCGTTCCATTTCCTGTAAATAGGTCATAAACTCTGTATGAGAGATCGTACCGTTTTGTTTCGCAAGTTTAAGCGCCATTAAAGTAAGCACTGT
>DATFJA010000261.1:0-4061 GCA_035269545.1 Salegentibacter sp. | reverse complement strand
AAAGCTAAAATACTAAAAAATTACTCCAAAGTATTTAACGAAGAATTAATCTTTAGCCCAATAAGTTTAGTAATTTTGAGCTACTTCAATAAAACAATATAAGATGAAGAGATTAGCATTTTTATTATTTACTGGATTATTAACTTTTCAGGTTTTTTCTCAAGAAAAACCCCAGGATAAACCTAAACTGGTGGTTGGAATTGTAGTGGATCAAATGCGCTATGATTATCTCACCCGATTTTGGAATCGATTTGGGGAAGACGGTTTTAAGAAGCTCATAAATGAAGGCTATAATTTCAAGAATAACCATTTTAATTATGTGCCGACTTATACTGGTCCGGGGCATGCTTCGGTCTATACCGGAACCAGTCCGATGAACCACGGAATTATAGGTAATGGCTGGTATGATAAATTCATACACGAGTCGGTTTATTGCGCAGGCGATGATTCTGTAAAGCCGGTGGGAACTGAAGATGATGCAGGTAAGATGTCTCCTCACCGTATGAAAACTACCACTGTGAGTGATGAGAACAGGCTTCATACCCAAATGCGCGGAAAAACTATTGGTGTTTCTATTAAAGATCGGGGATCTATTCTTCCCGCCGGGCATACTGCAAATGCCGCTTACTGGTTTCACGGTGAGGATGAGGGAAAATGGATCACCAGTTCATTTTATATGGAAGAACTGCCGAAATGGGTTAAAGACTTCAATGGTTCAGGAAAAGTGGAAGCTTATTTAAAACTCTGGAATACTTTGTATGAAATAGAAACCTACAAAGAAAGCGGAAGTGATAAAAATAATTTTGAAGGTGGTTTCAGAGGGAAAAAAGATGCTACATTTCCTTATGACCTTAAGGAGTTAAGCGATGAAAATGGCGGATTTGATATTATAACAAATTCCGCTTATGGTAATGACATTACCCTCGAATTTGCTTTGGCAGCGATTGAAGCCGAGCAACTGGGGCAGGATGTCGATACTGATTTCCTTACTTTGAGTTTTTCAAGTACCGATAAAGTAGGTCATAACTTTGGGGTGAATTCTAAAGAGGTTCAGGATACATATCTTAGACTGGATCAAAATATTGCCGAGCTATTAACCGAATTGGATGACAAGGTTGGGGAAGGTAATTATACTGTTTTCTTAACGGCAGACCACGGTGGAGTAGATGTTCCTGCCTATCTCGAATCTGTAAATATACCAGCAGGATATTTTGATTCTAATGAGTTTACAGAAAAGCTTAAAGAATTTGTCTCAAAAGAATTTGATGCAGATGAACTTATTGAAAGCGTATATAACAGCCAGGTGTTTTTTAATTATGAAGTAATGGAAGAGGCTGGGATAAATTTTTCAGACTTGCAATCTAAATTATCTTATTATATGCTTCAATTAGATCAAATAGATAAAGTGTATACCAGAGATCAGCTTAGTAGCGGTAGTTTTGTGACCGGTGCAGGTGTGGCCATTCAAAATGGATATAATCAAAAAAGGAGTGGAGATTTGGTATATGTCTTAGATCCTGCTACGATTGTCTATTCCAGAACTGGATCTACTCACGGTAGTGGATTAATGTATGATACGCACGCTCCTTTGATTTTCTACGGAAATGGAGTGAAAACGGGTAGCACTACGCGGCGTACAGAAATTGTTGATATAGCACCAACGGTGTCAGCGCTTTTAGGAATTTCATTTCCAAACGGTACTACCGGGAAACCCTTATATATGATGCTGGATGCTGAAGAAACTGAAGTTTCAAAATAATTTTTCCTGCATTTTTTTCCAGCGTAAATTCTTTATAAAACGACCTTCATCTTTATTTACAAGATAAGGTCGTTTTTCATTTTTAGCATATAAAAATCCGGTGATACAATTTAGAAAAAAGCCCAAATCTTTCTTTTTAAAAGCAAGTTTGGCTGAAGCGATTAGGGTAATCGCAAAACCATACCTTAGGCTGTAAAAAGCTTCTCCCTGTTTGTATTTTGAAGTTCTATTGTAATTCTTCCCGGTAGGTTTAAGGTGTTTTACCCTCAGGCTTTCATCGGTCTTTATTTCCCAGCCGTGGTACTGGGCAAGTAATTCATCTACGGTGTCCCAGCCCATGGCCGGTTTAAGGCCGCCAATATCTTTAAAGCAAGCTTTACGATAAGCTTTTAATGCACCGCGGATATGATCTTTTCCCGTTAGGTTTTCCAGGATCCATTCTCCATTTTTTTGAATTTCACAAAAGCCGCCAACCATACCGGTTTTAAGACTTTGATCAAAATGGAAGCTAATTTTCTCTAAATAATCCTTCGGAAAAATTAGATCGGCATCGAACTTACAAATAATATCAAAGTCGTCGTCAAGTGTTTTAAATCCTGAATTAAAAGCCTTCACTACTTTGCTTCCGGGCAAATGTTTGCCTTCTGAAATATTTTTTACCAGTAAGATTTCGGGATGTTTTTCAGTAAATTCTGAGACTATTTCCGGGGTTCTATCTGTAGAGCCATCATCTACGACTACAATTTTATCAGCCGGTTTTCTTTGCCTGATTAATGACTGAAGAGTTTCGCCAATAAATTCAGCTTCATTATATGCCGGAATAATAATATAGGTCTTCAAGTGGCGAAATTTAAAAGTTCTGCAAAGATTAATTTCGCTTAAATCCGCTCTGCATAAACCGCGTAATATCTAGGCGTGAAATATCTTAAAATTGGTCTAACCCCAAATTTATTGACAGGATTGGTCCACTTTTTTCTGCTAATAATTTTCCAACCTGCTTTTTCCAAAAGCCAATCAAATTGCCAGTCTTCGAACTCGTGGTAGTGCCGGTCACGCATATCTGTTTTGCTACGGTAGGCGCTGGAAAACCACAGTTTTAGAGGAACTGTAGCTACTAATTTATTGGCCTTAATATTTGATAACACATTATAAGGAGAAACCAGGTGTTCAAAGATCTCGAAAGCGGTTACTACATTATAAGCGGTGGTTTCTACTGCTGTTGTATTCAAATCCAGATCTTCCCCTTTGGTATTTTGTACCCTGTAATTATGTTTCTCCATAATTTCTGAAAAAGGGTTTCTTACCCCTAAATCGAGAATTTTTTCGGATGAGGGTACATTAGCTTCTAAAAACTCTAAAGTTTCTTTATATCGTTTGTTAGGGAAGCTATTTTCGTACATCTAATATTGGTAAACTATGGCATTTACGTTCATCCCGGCACCAACGCTGGCGAACATAACTACATCACCTTTTTCAAGTTGCTGATCTGGGATTTTATTTTTTACCACAAGATCATAAAGTGTAGGGACTGTAGCCACACTGCTGTTACCAAGTTCCTGGATTGTCATTGGCATTACTCTTTCGGGCGCTTCAAGTTTGTGAAGTTTATAAAAACGCTTGATAATGGCTTCGTCCATTTTTTCGTTCGCCTGGTGAATAAACACCTTTTTAAGATCCTTTATGCTTTTGCCGCTGTTTTCCAAACAGCTCTTCATCGCTGCCGGAACATTCATTAAAGCAAATTCATAGATTTTGCGGCCGTTCATTTTTATATATCGTAGATCGTCTGGAGCTTCGGTTCGGTTAGATTTTCCGAAGTAAATATAATTTGCTTCGTTAAAGGCATAAGTGCCTGATTCGTGAGCGAGAATTCCACCTTCCTCCTCGGTTTCTTCTAAAATAACGGCACCGGCGCCATCAGAAAAAATCATAGAATCACGATCGTGTTTGTCTACCACTCGAGATAAAGCTTCTGCACCAATTACGAGACATTTTTTTGCCATTCCGGCTTTTATAAATGCCTGTGCCTGGATAAGGCCCTCAATCCAGCCGGGACATCCAAAAAGTACATCATAACCCACACATTTTGGATTTTTGATGCGTAGATGATATTTAACCCTTGTGGCTATACTTGGTACGGTATCACTCTGAATACTTTCGTGTTTAACATCGCCATAATTGTGAGCTACAATAATATAATCTAGAGTTTCAGGATCTGTTCCTGCATCTTCCAGTGCTTTTTGTGCAGCAATTACAGCCATATCTGAAGTATTTAAATTTTCCTCCAAATAACGGCGTTCTT
>DATFJA010000260.1:0-6346 GCA_035269545.1 Salegentibacter sp. | reverse complement strand
TAGTTCATATCTTGATATAAAATATTCAAAACCTGATTCTTATTTCGGTCTTAAACTTAAATTTCAATATTTGAACTCCGCAATTGAAGGTAGAAATTGGAAAAGTTCAAATGAGCCTATCAATGGCGAGGTGACTTCATTAACTTCTATGATCTTGTTGGAGCACCTGAAAGAAGAGAACAAATGGAATTTTGGTTATAATTTTGGGCTTGGATATACGCACCAGGAATTTAGACAGGATTTTCTTAATTTTTCTCCGGTAGTTGATCGTAATTTTATGAGTGTCAATTTCTCCGGAATTATCAATTCTAAACTGAATGACAAGTTAGGCCTGCAATTAGAACCCACTTTACTTTGGACTGATCCTGTAGGCTCGTTTAGAGAAAGCGATAAATGGCAAATTGCAGGTGAAGACCTGAGTATTTTAATGCAAATAGGAATTAAATATAAAATTCATTAGGCTATCTGCGACTCAATTATTTAGAGGAAATCCCTTTTATCGTTTGAAGTTGTTATTCTCTATAAGAAAGCCTTTATTGTAGAAAAAAGATAATGCAAGAAGAACCTAAAGTTTGGTATGCCTGTTACGGTTCCAATTTATTAGAAGAGCGTTTTAGCTGTTATATAGGTGGCGGTCGTCCGGCAAATGCCAAACGTGTTTACCCCGGTTGTACCAATAAAACACTCCCTAAAAAATCTAAAGGAATTACCATTAATGGAGAACTCTATTTCGCTAAATCCTCCGAAACCTGGAGTGGTGGTGGCGCCGGATTTATCCAATCAGACTTCGATAAAAGCATAGAAACCCTGGGGAGAATGTACCTCATCACCCAACAGCAATTTGTTGATTTGGTACAACAGGAAATAAAACTGGAAGGCGATTTTGATATCGATCTTCAACATGTAATTGAAAATCGTAGCCTGGATATGAAAAATAATTCCTGGTACGGGAAAATTATCTACCTGGGTGAAGATGAAGCTTACCCTATTTTTACTTTCACTAACGAAGATTATTTGGAGGATGAAATAAACCCGCCGCACGAATTTTATTTAAAAATAATCATTGATGGTCTTAAGGAAACTTACCAAATGAGCGATACCGAAATTAAAACTTATTTAAAAACCAAAGAAGGAATTAGAGGTATCCCCATTGAAGATAAACTACCAGAACTCATAAAAAGCTGATTGTAATTTTCTTATTTTTGGTTAGTCAACGTTATAATTATGAACCCGGAGAAAGTAAACTTAAAAGATAAATTTGAGCTTTTTAATGAACATTGGACCCCTAAAATTATTGGGGAACTAAATGGCCAACAAGTAAAATTAGCCAAATTGAAAGGAGAATTTGTTTGGCACGATCATAAGGAGGAAGACGAAATGTTCCTGGTTATTAAAGGAAGTTTAAAGATTGAATTTAGGGACAGGACTATCACTTTAAATGAAGGTGAAATGTATATCGTTCCCAGGGGCGTGGAACATTACCCGGTAGCACACGAGGAAGCCTGGATTTTACTTTTTGAACCGGCAAGCACCAAACATACCGGAGAAGTGAAAGATAAACTTAGCGTTGAAAACCAGGATTGGATTTGATACCTTAGAGTTATTCCACAAATTTTCTAAAAGCTATAATATTTTTATAGCGCTTTAATTATTGGGAAAGTTATCTTTGTAAGCTTCAGAAGCTTTTGATATTTATACAGAAGATTAAAACATCGGTAGCTTTAAAATAAATCTTATGTCCTTTAAAAAACTGAATATTCCGCTTAAAGAAGCCCTGGAAAGATTAGAAATTGAAAGCCCGCTTCTTTTTCAGAAACAAATTTTACCAAAAATAAAAAGCGGAAGAGATCTTTTTATCGTTGCTCCTGAAGGTTCTGGTAAAACTACTGCTCTTGTAATTAGTACAATTCAGAAATTAGAAAGTGCAGCATTTGAAGATGCTCCCAGAGCCCTTATTTTTGTTCAGGACAAAGAAGCTGCTCTAAAGCTGGAAGAAGAATTCAACAAATTCACTAAATACATGGACTTACGCGTTTACAGCGCCCATGATGCTCCCGATATTAGTAAACAAAAAGATGATATTTATGATGGCGTAGATATTGTGATTGCTACTCCAAAGAAATTGTTCCAGCTTTTCAAAATTACCGGCATCAATGTAAGTCAGTTAAAAATTCTTGCCGTAGAGGACGCTGAATTTTTAACAAAAAACAGCGATTATAACGATCTAATTAGAATTCCACAGCATATTTCAAAATGTCAATACCTCGTTTTTGCTTCTACAATGAATCCTAAGATTGAGCGCTTAAAAGATTCTTTCATGGCTCGTGCTGAAATGCTTAGGCTCAAGGTGTAAAAGATTTTTTTGTATTTTAGAATATGATTAAATCTGTAAGTTTCTTAATACTAATTTTCTTTACTGCTATGAGTTTAAATGCCCAGGATCTTTCTAAACACCAATGGAAGGACAGGCTCGTTCTGATTATTGCTAAAGAGAAAAACGAAAAGTTCCAGCAACAAGTTACCAAACTTCAGAAACATCAACAAGGCTTAAAAGAGCGAAAATTGGTGGTCTACCAAATTTTACCCGAAAAATACAGTACGGGATTCGAAGAAGAAAACTGGAAGAATGCGCCAGAACTCTATGGAAAATATAAAGATGAAATAAGCGATTTCCGGGTTATTTTAATCGGTTTGGATGGCGGCGAAAAACTGGAACAAACCGAAATACTTTCCGTAGAAAAACTCTTTAATACCATAGACAGTATGCCAATGCGGCAAGCCGAAATGAGAAGAAACAGGTAAATACAAACACCCAAAAGCCCGAAATTGAGCAATTATTCAGCTTTTTCTTTATATTTATTATGAAAACGAATAAATCTTTATATTAACTTACGGGCATTATTTAGGAACAAAGTTTTAAATTCAAACTAAGCTCTAAAGTCTCAAATCTCGATTATCGAGTAAATATGCAAAAATCCTGTTTAGAATGTGGCGAAAAGATTGTTGGTCGGGTAGATAAAAAATTCTGCAGCGATTACTGCCGCAATGCCTATCACAATAACCTCAATAAAGACAGGAAAAATCTGGTTAGAAATGTAAATAACCAACTTCGTAAAAATTACCGAATTTTAGAAGAATTCAACCCAAACGAAAAAACCACGATTAGCAAGAATAAATTACTCGCTCGTGGTTTCAATTTTGAATACCTTACCAGTATTTATACTACCAAAACCGGTAAGGTTTATTATTTTGTATACGATCAGGGATATCTTCCATTAGAAAATGGAATTTACGCGTTGGTAAAACGCAATTAGCCTAAGATTAACCCAGGTGCCAATTGTTACTTTTTAAGCGCACCGCAGCACGCAAAACATCACTCTGACTAATTTGCCCAATAAGTTTCCCATGCTCTACAATTGGAAAGCGCCTAAAACGTTTTTCGATAAAGAGTTTAGCTGCATCCATTACGTTCATATTTCCATCTATGGTATCTACATTACACGTCATTCGTTTTCCTACCGTAGCATTATCTAAAGGCATATTATAATACCGGCTGTCAGAAATTTGTTTCATACAATCACCTTCAGAAATAACCCCCAATAACTTATTATTATCGTCTACTACACACCCACCAGAGATCTTATTTTTGGTGAGTTTTTCAGCAACATCCATTATATTTTCGTGCTCTTTAAAGGTGATAAGCGAAGTACTCATATAATCTCTAACTAACATTGGAGCGCTCTTCGCCTTTTCCGGCGCCGCTCTTTTTCCCTGGAAACTTTTAATACCCATACCCTAATTTTTTGATTACTAATTATTTAAATATAGGTAAAATTTAATTATTCTGAAAGCTTACCCCGCGGGGCTACTATTCCTTAAAATCTTAAGTATCTTTAAATCCTGTAAAAACCATTTGTTTCTTTCTGAATTATGCTGAAAAATATACCTCGTTTTTTCTCATTCATTTTTATTGCTATTGCTGTTTGGTTTAGCTTTTACAGCAGCCAGCCAAAAACTATTGAAGCCGAAGACGCTCCTGAAACCAATTTTTCCACCCAACGCGCTTTTAAACACGTTGAAGCAATTGCGCAGAAGCCCCATTATGTGGGAACTGAAGCCCATAGCCGCGTGAGAAATTATATTGTGGGTCAGTTACAGGAAATGGGCTTACAGGCACAAACCCACGAAGATTATACCCTTAATAAAAACGGCGTATTAGTCCGTCCTCAAAACATTATGGCTCGTTTGGAAGGCAACGGAAACGGTGAGGCTTTGGTAATCATGACGCATTACGACAGTAATCCGCATTCTTCTCCCGGTGCCAGTGATGCCGGCAGCGGCGTGGGAACGATCTTAGAAGGAATTCGTGCTTTTTTAGCTGAAAATAAAAATCACAAAAATGATATTATCATTCTGTTTACCGATGCTGAAGAACTCGGTTTAAATGGCGCAGAACTTTTTATTAAAGACCATCCCTGGGCAAAAGATGCTAAACTGGCGCTTAACTTTGAAGCAAGAGGCAGCGGTGGTGATTCTTTTATGTTCCTGGAAACAAATTCCGGCAACGCGGGACTTATTAATTCATTTAAAAAAGCCAACCCAGAATTCCCTGCTACCAATTCGCTTGTTTACAGTGTTTACAAAATGCTCCCCAATGATACCGATCTTACAGTATTAAGAGAACAAGGCGATATCCCGGGTTATAATTTTGCGTTTATAGACGATCATTTCGATTATCATTCGGCCACTGATACCCCCGAAAACTTAGATAAAGAAACCTTAGCACATCAGGGCAGCTACTTAATGCCATTGCTTGATTATTTTAAGGATGCAAATTTAAATGAAGTCGAAGCCTCGGAAGAAGTATTGTTTTTTAATATTCCGGGCGGGGAAATAATTAGTTATCCGTTTTCCTGGATCTTCCCAATGCTTATTATCGCTTTTGTTTTGTTTGTTATCATTCTGGGCTACGGATTTTCTAAAGACCTTCTTCAGCTAAAAGAAATTTCAAAGAGTATTATTCCGTTTGTAGTGAGCCTCGCCTTTTCAGGCTTGTTGGTTTTTCTGCTTTGGAAATTCCTCCTCTACAGCTACCCGGAATATTCTGAAATGGAACAGGGCTTTACTTATAACGGCTATTATTATATCGCTGCATTTGTTTCACTAAGCTTATTGATTGCGTTTTTCAGCTATTTTCGCTTTCGGCATATAGAAAACAAGGCTAACCTATTTGTGGTACCGCTATTTTTTTGGTTGCTGCTTTGTACTTTGCTTGCCTTCTTTTTGAAAGGCGCTGCTTATTTTATTATACCCGTTTTTTTCGGCTTGTTACAGCTCTTTATTATGATGCGCCAGGAATCACCAAATTCGTTATTAATGGCTTTCTTAAGTCTTCCGGCGATCTTTATTTTAGTGCCGTTTATAAAAATGTTCCCGGTAGCTCTAGGCTTGAAAATTTTGTTCGTTTCGGCCATACTTAGCGTATTATTATTTCAACTGTTATTACCTGTATTCGCTTATTATAAAAACAATAAAAAAATCGCGGTATTCTTCTTTCTAATTTTCAATATCCTTTTAATCACCGCGCACTTTAAAGCCGATTTCACCGAAGAACATCCCAAACCAAATTCGCTGGTATATCTTTTTGATGCCGATAAAAATACTACCAATTGGTATTCTTACGATAAGATGCCCGACGAATGGACTGCAGCATATTTTGGAGAAGAACCGCTAGTTGCTCCTTCCGATAATAAAACTTTCAGCAGTAAATACGGGTCAAATTTTACCTGGCGTGCCGAAGCTCCAAAAATCGATCTAAGATCACCAGGAGTAATTTGGACAAAAACCGATTCTACCTCAACTATAAATTCTTATTTACTGAAAATTGCTACTAATCGAAAAGCTGATAGAATAGAACTTTTTGCCGATAGAACTGTAGATTTTGAAAGCTTTAAAGTGAATGGGCTCGAAGCTGATCCCGTGGCGCTTGGAAGTAATAAATTTCATATCCATACCCGTAGATGGTACAACAGGATTTTGACTTATCATATTTCGGGAAGAGACACCTTAAGATTGGAATTCAGTTTAAGAAAGGATAAAAAACCGGAATTTACGCTTTACGAGTCCAGTTATGATTTGCTGGAGAACAAAGCCTTAAAAGTGCCGTCAAGGCCAGAAACTATGATTCCAAGACCTTTTGTTCTTAATGATGCTGTAATATTTAAGAAAACCATAAGCCCCGAGTAGATTCTGGTTTTGTAATTTTGAGCTTATGCTCGTCATCCTGAATTCATTTCAGAGCCTGCTCCGAAATTTATTCGGAGATCTAATATGATAAGAAAAAACT
>DATFJA010000259.1:0-3393 GCA_035269545.1 Salegentibacter sp. | reverse complement strand
TTTAGTAGTAAGATCAAAGGCATAAATTCCTTTTGTATCTTTTCGGTTATTATATTCTTTCACCGCAAATAGCAGACGATTATTTTCTAGATCTATTTCCAGGCTTTCTACTTCATTTATATCCAGGCCGGAAATCTGATAAGTATCAATTTTAGGAGCTTCACTTCTAAAGTTTTTAATCTCATAAATTTTACCATCGCTGCGAAGCACGTAAGCCGTATCTTCTGATACGGCTAGCCCTTCGTAATCCCCAGATCCACCAAACTCTATCCTGGAAGTTATTTTTGATGTCTCTAAATTGAAAATAAAGATCACACCATCTTCATCCTGTATACAGGCCATTTCATTATTCCCTAAATAACTTAAACCGGAAATTTCATTAAGTATAGATGGTAACTCCCATTTGTCTTCAATAGCATAGGTTTTATTATCCTCATCAAAGGATATATAACTGTTGTCTTTAAAAGTCCAGTAAATAAGCCCGGCCAGGATAAAGATTGCAGCTATAATCCCAAAAATAATTTTATTCATTTTCATAACTATCCAAAAGTAGATTTCTAAAATAGGTTTATTCTCAAGGTTTGCCAGCATAATTAAATATTATTAACAGAATGCTTTAAAAATTAGCTTAATAGACCGCCTGCAAACCGCAACAAAAACCGCTTAATTGTTAAAAATAAGTTAATTTAGTACTATTCATAGCATAGTACTGTAACAAACAAGATTCAAGACAGTCTATTAGATATAACCTTTAAACTTTAGGAATTATGAAAACTTTTGAAAACATCAGCAGACCATTCTTTAATCAGGAAAAAAACAACACCAAGAAAAGCTGGAGCAGCAAAAGACGCTATTTAAAATAATCTCAAAAAATTATAAATTATGAAAACTTTACAGACCACCCGTCCATTTTTAAATCAGGTAAAAACCAATAATCGTAGCAACTGGGATATCAAACGTCGCTACTTTAAAACTTAATATTATGAAAATCCATGAATATATAAATCGAAACTTTGCAAGTACTCGGGAAGCCCAATTATATGGCAAGAAACCGAGTAGTAAATTCCAGGAGAACTTTACACGGAACAACTGGTGCTTAAACCATCAGCCTATTAGTTAATCTTAAAACAGATCCACTATGAAGTATAGTAAAACTTAGCCGGCACCACTTAATTTGTGACCGGCTTTTTTTATGTCCTTTAAAATTCAATTTCTCTGAAAGTCTGAACTTTAAAAAACTTAAATAATCTTTAAATATATAATCCTATTTGCATGGTATTTGTTTATTTGTAGCAATTAAACCTACTATGCTAAACAAGATTAAAAGAAATCCCAAATTAAAATGGGCTTTAATAGTGCTGGCAAGCCTTTTTACCATCTTCGTATTGTTTTTTGCCAGTATTTATTTTGGAGCCTGGGGCGAACTCCCCTCCTCTACCGAATTAAAAGAACTTAAACAAAACAGGGCTACCGAAGTTTTAGCCAATAACGGTGAACTTATTGGAAAGTTTTACGTTTTCGATAGGCAGCCAATTACCTATAAAGAACTCCCAACACATTTAATTAATGCACTTGTAGCGACTGAAGATGCACGGTTTTTTGAACATGATGGCATTGATAATCGAAGTCTTTTAAGAGTGTTTTTTAAATCTATTTTGCTTCAGGACGAGTCAGCCGGTGGTGGTAGTACCATTAGCCTTCAGTTGGCCAAAAATATCTACGGAAGAAAAGATTATGGCCCTTTAGGCATTGTAGTAAATAAATTCCAGGAAGTAATTATTGCCAAAAGACTGGAAGATGTATACTCTAAAGAAGATATTATTAGGCTTTATTTCAACACGGTTCCCTTTAGTGATAATACCTTCGGAATAGAGAGCGCGGCTATGAAGTTCTTCGGAAAACATACTTCAGAGATCAATCTTGAAGAAGCCGCAGTTTTAGTAGGAACATTAAAAGCTTCCCATTCTTACAACCCCAGAATTTTTCCTGAGAGAAGCCGCTTGCGAAGAGATGTAGTGCTGGAGCAAATGGGAAAATATGGATATTTAACTGAAGCTGAAGTTAAGGAAGCAAAGCAAAGAGAATTAGTACTTAATTATAAGAATTACAACCATGATAAAGGATTGGCGCCCTATTTTAGAGCACAGGTAAGAAAAGATGTAAGTCAAATTCTGGATACTCTAAAAAATAAAGACGGAAAAAAATTCAATATTTATAGAGATGGTTTGAGTGTGCACACCACCTTGAATTATAAAATGCAAACATTAGCTGAAGAAGCCCTTAAAGAACATCTTCAAAATTTACAAAAACAACACGAAGCGGCCTGGGGAAAAGCTGCCCCCTGGTTAACCAACCAGCAAATTGTAAAAGATGCCCTTAAGAAAACATCAGCCTGGAAAAGGCTTGAAAAAGAAGGCAAAGATGATAGTCAAATAATGGCTGAACTTAATAAGACAAAGCCTACCGAATTATTTGATTATGACAAAGTTGAAACAAAAAATGTAAGCACCAGGGATAGTGTTGCTCACTATTTGAAATTCTTAAATGCCGGAATGCTGGCTGTAAAACCTCAAACCGGTGCGGTACAAGCCTGGGTTGGTGGGATAGATTTCAGGTATTTCCAATACGATCATGTTTCCCAAAGTAAACGCCAGGTAGGCTCTACCTTTAAACCTTTTGTTTACACGGCGGCGCTGGAAAGCGGCATTGAACCTTGTGCATATTTTTCTGCTAGAGAGGTGACTTACGCCAATGGCTGGACGCCTTCTAATTCAGGTAGCGTTGAGGATGATCCTCATATGAATTACAACTTAAAGGAAGCCTTAAGTCAATCTATGAATACCATTGCAGTAAAAGTGTTGATGGAAACCGGAATTGAGGAGGTGGTAAATCAAGCTAAAGCAATGGGAATTAATTCAGAGCTTCCGGAAGTACCATCTATCGCACTGGGAACAGCTTCCTTAGGTTTGACTGAGTTAACAGAGGCCTATACTCCTTTTGTAAACGAAGGAAAAACCAGTCGAGCATTTTATATCTCCAAAATTGAAGATGGCGAAGGCAATATTTTAGCTGAATTCAAGCCTGAAATTTCAGAAAATCCTTCTATTTCTGAAACCAACAGGAAAATCATGATAGAAATAATGAAGGCCACGGTAAATGAAGGTACCGCTACCAGGTTAAGAACAACCTACGGCTTAAAAAATGATATTGCGGGAAAGACAGGGACCACCCAAAATAATAAAGATGGTTGGTTTGTAGGTATTACCCCTAACCTACTCGCCGTAACCTGGGTTGGGTCTGACGATCATAGAATTGGTTTTAGAAATACCTATGTTGGGCAGGGAGCAAATTCAGCCCTACCGGTTTTCGCAAAACTCATGCAAAAAATGAATA
>DATFJA010000258.1:0-4608 GCA_035269545.1 Salegentibacter sp. | reverse complement strand
AATTCTACCGGAACCTGTTTGGAAACTCCTGAGATTTTAAGCGTAGCAAGACCATTCACTTTGTAAGAATCACTTCCTTTAGCTTCAATCTTTTTAACTTCGTCCAGTTTGAATTCTATATTCTTATAATCGTCGGTGTTCAGTGCTTTGTAAGCATTTTTATCCATACCGCCTTTTCCGCTATCTAAGCTCTCAGCAGGAACGGTAACCTGTAGAGTAGAAATTCCTGTAAGCTTGCCATCTTCGGTAGTAATTGTGGCGCCACCTTTTTTAGAATTTGCCTTCATTTCCCAATCGTGGATATTGGAAGTTCCTTCAATAATAATTTCTGAAGAATTGTCCATTCTAAAGTTTTGGCCAACCATACTTCCTGCGGTTAGCAGCATAAAAAATACTCCTGTGAGTATTAACTGATATGATTTTAAAACTTTCATGATGTTATGTTTTTAAGTTTGGTACAAAGTTGGGGTAGAAATACAGCAGAATTTATGACGAGAGTCAGGTTTTAGAATATTTCCTTTAAGTTTTATTTAAGATAAAAATAAGGTTAAATCTATTGTTTCCAGGGGTTTGACCCCGTCTAAAACGTTTTCGAGATTCGATAATAAAGAAATATTTCTGCTGTAAAAACAGCAAAATAGGGTAGAAATTATATCGAGATAATTCTATTTCTAAAGAAAAAGGGATACAAAATCTCGCTTTTTAATAATAAAGCTCGTCGGTTTTTAGGTTTAAAAACCTTGAAGTGGCAAAAAAAGTACTTAGCCAGGTAATAAGGATTCCAAGTGCAAAAACGCCAATAAATAGACCGGCAAGTAATTTAACATCTGAAATTAATGAAAGCTGAGGAAAACTGTTATTAAGGTAATACAACGCTCCGGCCATACCTAGAAGTGCAATTATAGCTCCGATAATTCCCAGTTTTACACTTTGCCAGATAAATGGCCTGCGAATAAATCCTTTGGTAGCGCCTACCATTTGCATGGTCTTTATAATAAATCGCTTAGAATATACCGAAAGTCTAATAGAACTGTTTATAAGCAGTACCGCAATAAATGTAAAAATCCCGCTGGCAATAAGTACCCAGAAGCTAATTTTTTTTACGTTTTCATTTAGAAGCGCAATAAGTGGCTTATCATATACCACTTCGTCCACAAAATTTTTAGCAGTAAGGTCGGCTGCAATTTCATCTACCTGGACTCCGGAGACGAAATCGGCATTCATATAAACATCTATAGAATTCTGTAAGGGATTATAGCCTAAAAAATCCATGAAATCTTCGCCGATCTCCTTGCTATGTGCTTCGGCTGCTTCTTCTTTAGAAACGTAGGTTGTAGATTTAGTATAATCTGCCATCGCCAGGCTTTTTTTGAGTTGTTCTATTTCAACTTCTTTGGCGTTATCTTTTAAATATACCGTAAGCGCAATTTGTTCTTTAAAATGATCGGCTACTTTCTTGGTGTTTAAAACCAGCAATCCCAGCATTCCCAATAAAAAAAGTACTAAAGCAATACTAATCACTACCGAAAAATAAGAAGATACCAGGCGGCGTTTCTGGTATTTTTCAAAGGATGTGCTCATAGGGCGATCTCAGATTTTTTGTAAAAATAAAAAAGATAAGCTTTCAATATATTTAAAACGTTTAAAGTTTAAAAAAATTAGCGGAGTCTTAAATTTTTTATTCAGGAATGGGAAACTAACATAAGGTAACTGCGAAAAATTATTCGTCAAGCTGAACTTGTTTCAGCTTCTAATATGTTCATTAACTTAGATGCTGAAAATATGTTTAGAGTTTAAGCATATTGCTAATTAGATGTTGAAAAGCAGAATACTATGAAAATACTAATCTTCGGAATTGGGGGCGTAGGCGGTTATTTTGGTGGAAAACTTGCCCAGGCTGGGTATAATGTAACACTGATTGCACGGGGAAAACACCTGGAAGCGATTAAAGAAAACGGACTTGAAGTTGAAAGTATCAATGGTGACTTTAGGGTGCAACCATACCTCGCTACCGATAATTTAGCCGAAGTTCCTACTCCGGATTTAGTAATTCTCGGGGTGAAATCCTGGCAAATTCCTGAGGTTGCGATTCAACTGAAACCTGTTATTTCTTCTGAAACCATGGTCTTGCCTTTGCAAAACGGCGCCAATAATGTTGAAAAATTACTGGAAATACTTCCGAAACAAAATGTATTGGCCGGGCTTTGCCATATTGTGAGTTTTGTAGGAAGCCCGGGAAAAATAAAACACGTTTCTTTTGAACCCAGAATCACCTTCGGGGAAATTGATAATTCTAATTCAGAAAGGATTCAGGAATTAAAAACGGTTTTTGAAAAAGCCGGGATCACCAGTTTTAATCCTAAAAATATTCAGCTTGAAATCTGGAAAAAGTTTCTGTTTATTACTACAATTAGTGGTCTTGGTGGCTTAACCCGGGTTTCTATAGATAATATTAGGGAAAGCGAATATTTATATGATCTATTGTTAAAAACCGCTAAGGAAATTAAATTGGTAGCCAATGCCAAGGGGATTCCACTGGCGGAGGAGCATTTGGAAAAGGCGTTTGAGATCATTCAAAATCAGCCTCCGGGAACTACCGCTTCTACACAACGCGATATTATGGCGGGAAGGCCATCAGAATTAGAGAATTTCAATGGGTATATTGTAAAAGAAGCCGAAAAACTAGGCATTGCAACACCCGTAAATAAAATGATCTACGAGTGTTTACTGCCTATGGAAAAGGAAGCGAGGAATTCTTAATTATTCCTCGTTTGCTCCATTTAAGTCTAATATTGAAAAGTTTTCATCTATCATCAGCGTAAGGCAGCCATTACTATGGAGCTGTTCCAAAGATTTGGATTCATTGTCCAATTGAATGTTTTTCACATCGAACGGCAATCCGTGTATCTGCAATTTGAATATTTTGCAATCAGATTCGTAAGAACCTTCTTTATGCTGCTGAATAACTAGCTGATTTTTTCTTCCTGTAAGTTTAAAGCTTCTTAAGCAGAAACGCCCTTTGGTGTAGTCGTAACCATCTTGCGCATCTTCGAAAAACTGAGAATCTTCCTTCCCTTTTTTGTAATAGATATCAAGGGTGACCTCTTCTATCTTTCTTTCTCCCACATATTGTTGCACGGGGTATTTCGGGATAATAGCACCCTCTTTAATAAATACAGGCATGCTGTCTATATCGGCATCTACCCACATTTCTTTTCCGCCTTTAACCAATTCATCGGTCCAGTAGTTATACCATTCGCCTCTTGGAATATACATGCGTCTTCCTTTAGCATTAGGTTCCTGAACGGGGCAGGCGAGTATACTATCTCCAAAAATAAATTCGTCTATTCGGTAATGGGTGTTCACGTCTTCCTGATCAAACATCACCAGAGATTTTATCATTGGCACACCCTTTTCTGTATAATCCCAAAAAGCGGTATATAAATACGGAAGAAGTTGGTAACGTAATTCAATAAATTTACGCACTATATCGGTGATATCTTCATCAAAAGTCCAGGGTTCCTGGTCGCCGTGATCTCCAGATGAATGCACTCTAAAGAATGGGTGAAAAGTTGCTAACTGAATCCACCTGGCATAGAGTTCACCGTGTGGCTGTTCAGCAAAACCGCCAATGTCACTTCCGGCAAATGAAAAACCAGACATAGCGAGACGCTGAACCTGTACATTAGCGATCCATAAATGTTCCCAATTCGCAATATTATCTCCGGTCCAGGTGGAGGTATATCGTTGCGTTCCCGAATAGGCCGCCCTGGTAATTACAAACGGCCGTTTAGGATGTGAGAATTTCTTTACACCCTGGTAAGTGGCCCGGGCCATTTGCATCCCGTAGATATTGTGGGCTTTTCTATGACTACAAGGATTCCCGTCGTAATCGTGTCTCACATCGTGCGGAAATGTTTTGTTTGGCACTTCCATTACTGCAGGCTCGTTCATATCGTTCCAGATACCTTTAACGCCTATATCTTCAATTAATTCCTGGAACAATCCAGACCACCATTCCCTTACTTTAGGATTCGTGAAATCTGGGAAATAACATTCTCCCGGCCAAACTTTTCCTTTAATATAAGGTCCGTCGGCACGTTTACAGAAATAATCGTTTTCCAGTCCTTCTTTATAAACCCAGTAATTTTTATCAATTTTAATTCCCGGATCTATGATCGCTACGGTTTTAAAACCATCTTCTTCAAGTTCTTTCACCATTCGTTTTGGATCTGGGAAATACTCTTTGTTCCAGGTAAAACAGCGAAAACCTTCCATATAATCAATATCCAAATAAATTGCATCACAAGGAATCTGTAATTCCCGGAATTTTGAAGTAATTGCTTTTACCTTGCTTTCCGGATAATAACTCCATTTACACTGGTGAAACCCTAAGGCCCAAAGTGGGGGTAGATCTGGTTTTCCGGTAAGATCGGTATAGTATTCTACTACATCGGTCATTTTAGGGCCGTAGATAAAATAATAATTCATTTCACCACCCTGTGCCCAAAAGCTGGTTACAAACCTTCTTTCCTGGGCAAAATCAAAATATGATCTAAAGGTGTTATCAAAGAAAATTCCGTAGGCTTTTTTATTGTGAAGTCCTGT
>DATFJA010000257.1:0-2634 GCA_035269545.1 Salegentibacter sp. | reverse complement strand
ATAGAAGTTTATGAAACTTTTAGAAATGCCGGTATACCTATTAGGCATTTAGATAATACCACTAGTAAGCAAGATAGAAAAGACATTCTTAAATGGTTTAAGCACACTCCTGATGCTATTGTTACTTCTGTAAGTATTCTTACTACCGGTTTTGATGAGCCTACCGTAGAAACCATTGTATTGAATAGAGCGACCAAATCACTAACTCTTTATTTTCAAATGATTGGTCGTGGTTCCAGGGTGCTACCCGGAAAATCTGAATTTAACGTGATCGATTTGGGTAATAACCTGGCACGATTTGGAGAATGGAGCGCACCGGTAGACTGGAAACAAATCTTTAGAGCCCCAGATTTCTATTTTGAAAACCTATTGAGTGACGAAGAAATAGAGCGGGAATTTAAGTACGTAATGCCTCCGGAAATTAGAGAGCAGTTTTCTAATACAGTAGATGTAGATTTTGATGTGGAAGAGGCTTATGATAAGGTGATTAAGAGAGGATTGAGATCTAAAGCAGTTTTAGAATGGTCTATGGATCAACACGTAAAAATGTGCGTTGAGAATTCTGAAGATGTTTTTGACGCCCGAATATTGGCAAAAGAACTCAAAGACGATATTTCTTCAAGAATTAAGCAATACTCTTATTGTATTAGTAAAAGCACCAAGAATTATCGCGATTGGTTAGAAGAAGATTATTCCCGAAAGCTAAGAATGGCGATCAATAAAGAATTTTAAGATTGCTATTTTTAAATTTATTGAACCGGTGAAATTGTAAAATTCACCGGTTTTTTTATTTATACTCCCTGTTGTTTCGTGTAAACAAGTGTTTTCGCAATAGAGAAGTCTTTTTCGCATATTATTTTAACCAAATCATCTTTAATTATAGGAATTATTTAACAGCGCTAAATTTTAAAACCGGCATTTATTTATGAATTTTAGAATGACCAATAAATAAATGATTATGAAAAATAAGGCGAACAAAAAAGCTTCAGATAATAAGAAGCTTAAAGATTTAGAAAGAAATCTGGAAGACGGTAAAGATCAATTTCTCACCACTAACCAGGGTGTAAAAATTAACGACGATCAAAACTCACTTAAGGCAGGAAACCGTGGTGCTTCCTTGTTAGAAGATTTTATTCTACGAGAAAAGATAACGCATTTTGACCATGAAAGAATTCCTGAAAGAATAGTACACGCCAGAGGTTCTGCAGCTCACGGTTATTTCCAGGTCTATAAATCTATGGAAAAATATACCAAGGCTGGTTTTTTACAGGATCCTTCTAAAAAAACACCGGTTTTTACCCGCTTTTCTACTGTGGCAGGATTTAGAGGTTCTACAGATTTAGCCAGGGATGTTCGCGGTTTTTCGGTTAAATTTTATACTGAAGAAGGAAACTACGATTTAGTAGGAAATAATATTCCTGTTTTCTTTATTCAGGATGCTATAAAATTCCCGGATCTTATTCACGCGGTAAAACCAGAACCCCATAATGAAATTCCGCAGGCTGCTTCAGCACACGATACCTTCTGGGATTTTATTTCTTTAATGCCAGAGTCTACGCATATGATCATGTGGGCAATGTCAGACAGAGCTATTCCAAGGAGTTTAAGAATGATGGAAGGATTCGGGGTGCATACTTTTAGGTTTGTGAATAAGGATGGAAAGGGAACCTTTGTGAAATTTCATTGGAAACCACTTTTAGGAACACATGGGGTAACCTGGGACGAAGCACAAAAGATTTCAGGAAACGATTCAGATTTTCATAGAAGAGATCTTTGGGATGCAATAGAAAGCGGGCAATTTCCAGAGTGGGAGCTTGGCGTACAATTAATTCCTGAAGAAGATGAACATAAATTTGATTTCGACATCCTGGACGCAACAAAGTTAGTCCCTGAAGAATTAGTTCCGGTTAAGAAAATAGGGAAAATGGTATTAAATCGAAATCCCGATAATTTCTTCGCGGAAACTGAACAGGTTGCTTTTCACCCGGGTCATATTGTTCCAGGAATAGATTTTAGCAACGATCCATTATTGCAAGGGAGATTATTTTCTTATACCGATACACAGCTAAAACGACTTGGCGGACCAAACTTTCACGAAATTCCAATTAACCGACCAATCGCCCCAATGCACAATAATCAACGCGACGGGCATATGAGACAGGAAATTAATAAAGGCCAAACCAGTTATCAGCCAAATTCATTACGCGGCGGCTGTCCTTTCCAGGCAAAAATAGCCGAAGGTGGTTTTGATAGTTATCCTGAAAAAATAGATGCCAAAAAAGTAAGAGAACGCAGTGAAAGCTTTAAAGATCATTTTAGTCAGGCAACTTTATTTTATAATAGTCAGACCAAAGTTGAACAACAGCATATTATAAATGCTTTGAGTTTTGAATTAGGAAAAGTTGGCGCGGCTGAAGTACAAGAAAGAATGCTGGGCCTATTGAATGAGGTGAATAAGGACTTAGCAAAAGAAGTAGCTTCCAACCTGGGAATTAAAGTGCCTAAGAAGAAGGAGCAATTAAACCACGGTGTGCCGGCAGATTATGATCCAGAACGTTATGAACCAACTAAGAGTAATCCTTCTTTAGAAAAAGATCCTGCATTGAGTATGATGCATAATGGCTTCGGAAATAT
>DATFJA010000256.1:0-23016 GCA_035269545.1 Salegentibacter sp. | reverse complement strand
GGGGTTTCCCGAATAGTTCGAGTCTCGTCCAGACCGCATTCCGAATCTTCGGAAGCAAAAGCTCCTCAATCGAGGGGCTTTTTTTATGCCTTAAAATTATTGGGTTTATTGTGAACACTTGATTGAAAACATGTAAAATTGAAAGTGATGATTAGGTTTGCGAACTTCTATATTTTAGTAGATTTTTCTTTCCTGCCTTTAATCTTAAAAATCCGTTCATTATCTATTTAATTTGCTTCTCTCTTTTTATTTAAATATAATAGTTTGATTTTCAGTCTTAAGTGATTTAATTTAAATCAGGATTATCCAATTTGAAGACTGTTATAACCAACAAACTAACTAATTATGAAAAATTTTATTTTTAGAGTCCTTTGTATTTCTATTTTATTCAATGTTTTCTTTTTAGAAATTCAGGCTCAAAATTCAAGTCCTAACGAAAAAATTGAAAAAGCGGATTCTCTATGGAGCCTGGCAGAGTATGACAAGGCAATCCTCATGTATGAGGATATTTCTTCAGATTATCCAGATAAGGTAAAGTTTCGAGAAAAACTGATTAAGGCCTATGCTTATCTGGGAATGTTCGACAAGGCGAAAGAAAGAACAGGTCAGTTGTATCATGAGAAAGGAAAGCCTTATTCAGAAATAGGTGAAAACTGCAGGTTGGGCTTAATTTATACTATGCAAAACAGGACTGAAGATGCGCTGAAGGCAGTGGCTGATATGATGATGTTTGCTGAGCCTGGTCAATATTTCCCAGGAGCACCAACTTGTGCGATGTATTTTGAAACTCCGGCAGGTGAATACGAAAAAGCGGCAAAAAAGATTTATAAAATTATTGAACAGGCTCCGGATCTTCTCAAATTACAGTATACGCTATATGCTATTTACCTGGAGAAGCAGCTTGGAAATTTAGAAAAAAGCAATGCTTTACTAGCACAATTAGAAGGTCAGGTGAATATTCTTCAGAATAATGGAACATTGGAAGAAATGTTGCAGAGCCCTGAAGGTTTTATTTATTACAGACCTTTAGCTGCTTTTTACGCCTTAAAAGGTGAAGATGATATGGCGTTAGATCTTCTACAAAAAAATTACGAAAACGGAGGCAGGCAGTATTACTGGATTAAAAATGTTTCTCCTTTCTTTGATCAATACGAGGATAATCCTCGATTCGTAAGCCTTATGAAAGAAATGAAGATGGGAATTGACAAAATGAGTGATAATGTGAAAGCCAAATTATAATGGCTAGTACTGTTTGGTAAAATTAACTCTGAAATTATTTATAAAAAATCTTTGACTTAAATAGGTCTGGAAGAAAACATAATAAGAAACTCTTCCCTTTTTAGGAGAAGCTTTTTAAAACTGCACACCGGGAGGTTGGATTGTAATATCGTCCAGACCGCATTCCGAATCTTCGGAAGCAAAAGCTCCTCAATCGAGGGGCTTTTTTTATGCCTTAAAATTAGTGCTGTGTTTGTCCAGTCTTGGTTTGATATGTAGTTAGCTAAAGCCTAGAGGCCTTCATTATGAATAATGTATTCACGTCTACTCAAGATTTTTTTATTAAAAAATAAGACAATTTTATCCTTTTTATAAAGAGCCTTGCTAGTACCGTAGTGTTTTTAATTTATGTTTTTGACGGAAGTTGTTCATAAGCTTTTAAATTATTCCGGCATTGCAGGCATGCTAGCACATTATAGGCGATTTTTATGAGGAAGATAACGGAAGGAAAAGAGAAGTTTTGAAAGGATTATAGGCTTATTAAATTTCGTTTTTATTATCTAAAAGTTATCTTTAGCAGCATTAATTGATCTTTTAAGTGAATACTATCTATAAATTAAGTCTGCTATTATTTTTCATCTTCTCAGCTAGCTGTAATAAAAATAATTCTGAAAATGAACAGGCAGAAAACAGACTCTCTGAATCCTCAAGCCCTTATCTGAAAGAGCATGCAGACAATCCTATAGACTGGTATGAATGGGGTACCGAGGCTCTTGAAAAAGCAAAAAAGGAGAATAAGCCTCTTGTTATTAGTGTGGGTTATTCGGCATGCCATTGGTGCCATGTGATGGAAGAAGAAAGTTTTATGGATACCAGCGTGGCTGCTATCATGAATAAAAACTTTATTTCTATTAAGATAGATAAAGAACAACGTCCAGATATTGATGAAATTTATATGCAAGCTGCAATCCTTCTGAATGGCAATGGAGGCTGGCCTTTAAATGTATTTGCCCTGCCTGATGGTAAACCCTTTTATGCAGGAACCTATTTTTCTAAAGACCAGTGGAAGACTGCCCTGCAAAAAATTGCGAAAACTTACAAAGAGGATAAACAGAGTCTCGTTTCTACAGCCAATGCTTTGGTAAAAGGTGTGAGGAAAGAGAATAGTTTAGATAGTTTAAAAACTAAAACATCTCCTATTTCCAGGGAGGAGTATATAATTATCATTGATAAATGGGCGGAAACCTGGGATGAAAATAAGGGAGGATATAAAGGTTCAGAAAAGTTTCCGCTTCCGGTCAGCTGGACTGCTCTTCTTGAATACTATTACTTAACTAAGGATCAGCAGGCGTTGTCTATGGTAGAAACCACTTTAGATCAAATGGCGCGGGGAGGTATATACGATCATTTAGGGGGTGGTTTTTCACGTTATACTGTAGATTCAAGATGGAGATTTCCGCATTTTGAAAAAATGCTTTATGACAATGCGCTTCTCATTAGTTTGTACTCAGATTACTATAAAATTTCGAAAAATCAGGATTATAAAAATATCATTATCGAAACCCTCGATTTTATCGAAGAAGAGTTGTCAAATCAACAAGGAGGCTATTATTCCAGTATCAATGCTGATAGTGAGGGAGAAGAGGGTAAATATTATACCTGGACCAAAGAAGAGATTGGTGAAATCCTTTCAGGAAAAGAACTTAAGTTTTTTACTGACTTTTATAATATTGAGTCTTATGGAAACTGGGAAGACAAAAAGAATATTTTGTATCGCAACGAGTCACTCGAAAAGTTTGCTGAAAGGAATGGGACTTCCCACTTGAAAATGCTTGAGCTAATGGAGTCGGCAAAAGAAAAACTGCGAGAATTTCGTGAAACCCGCGAAAAACCAACAATCGATCATAAGGTAATAACCTCGTGGAATGCATTAATGATACAGGCTTATCTCGATGCTTTTACCGCCCTGGGTGATTCAGAATATTTGAAACGAGCAACCGCTACTGCTAACTTTTTAAAAGAGGAAATGATAAGTTCAGAGTTTTATCTTCGAAGAAGTTTGAGCGGGAAAGATAAAAGTATTCCCGGGTTTTCTGAAGATTATGCCTACCTGTCCAGGGCCTATCTGGAATTATATCAGGTAAATTTTGATAAAGGCTGGCTAGATCTATCGGAAGAGCTCATGAAATACACTCTCGAAAATTTTAGAGACCAAAAGAGCGGGATGTTTAGCTTTAATTCCAGTGAGCATAAAGAAATTTTTGCTAATAATTTAGATTTGAAAGATGATGTTCTTCCTTCCTCAAATTCTGTAATAGCTGAAAACTTGTTGGTAATAGGTAATCTAAAAGCGAACAAAAAGTATATTGATATTTCTGAAAAAATGCTTCAAAATATTTGGTCTGAGGTAGCAGAAAACCCTTTTTCTTATGCCAACTGGACCAGCCTGGCTGCCAAGAAAGCATTTAGTTTGCATGAAATAGCTATTTTGGGTGAAGATGCGTTTTCTATAAATAAGCAGATACAGTCCCATTACCTTCCCTCGGCAATCTTTATGGGGGGAACCTCAGAGAACTTACCTTTACTTGAATCTAAGCTTGTGGATGGTGAGACATATATCTATGTGTGCGTGGAAAAAGCCTGTAAATATCCGGTGAAAAATTCGTACGAAGCCCTTGACCTGATAAATGAAAATAATCCGGAAGCGCAATTAAACAATCGATATTCTTATAATTAAATAAAAGGCTTAAAATTTTGAAAATTGAGGGAATTATAATTAAGCGCCTGATGAGTAATTTGAAATCAAAAAAACTCCTGAAATATGAAAATTTTTCTACCCATCATCTATAATGAAATGGGATGAATTAGCTTTCAGGACTCTTAAAATTCGAAGAATTGCGTCTTTTTTGTGAGGGATGAACCTCAAAAAAAGCAATAAAAAGGCCTATTTTTGGAAATTTTCACAAAAAAATCATCGATTTCTGGCTTAGCGAATAAGACTAGAAGACAGATCTATCGAAACCACTTAAACGTCTGTTTATCAGCAATTTGAATTAAATGCTAATATTCTATGTTCTTTTGATAAAAAATTGGTTTAAGTCCCTGACTTTTAAATAATTATTTTAAAAGCTTGTTTTTTTGCTAAAATTAAGTTTCTTTTATATTTATTTACGATTTTGTTAACTAATCAACTTAAAATGAAATTATGAACTTGAAAACTACTATGATTTTTGTAGGTTTTTCACGGGGAACTAAAGGGCGTGTGTCTATATGTCTATTTTCTTTCCTTATTCTCTTTTTGGGAGTGAATTATCAAACTTTCGCAGGCAACGATAACGTTGTCGAAAAAATCAATCAAAGAGACATAACAGGTATGGTGACAGATGATGCCGGTATGCCTTTACCAGGGGTGAATGTCTTCGTGAAAGGTACTACTGTTGGAACTCAAACAGATTTCGATGGTCGATACAGTTTGGACGCGAGATCAGGAGATATACTTGTGTTTAGTTATGTAGGTTATGCTACCCAGGAAATAACTCTGGGAGATCAGCTTATGGTGGATATCACCTTAGAGGAAGATACAAGCCAGTTGCAGGAGATAGTGGTTTTAGGATATACTCAGCAAACACGTGCAGATGTTACAGGTTCTGTATCATCTGTTGACCTTGACGAAGCCACCAAGGCTCCCATCGTAAATGCCGCGGAGGCTCTCCAGGGAAGAGTTACTGGGGTGACCGTGCAAAATGACGGATCGCCTGGTGGATCTCCGGTGGTTAGAATTCGTGGTTTTGGAACAAGTAATAATAACAATCCCCTATATATTATTGATGGGGTTCAAACTGATGATCCATCTATTCTAAACAGTTTAAATTCTACCGATATTGCGCAGATGAACGTTTTAAAGGATGGTGCTGCCGCGATTTATGGAGCTAGAGCGTCCAATGGTGTTGTTATTATTACCACCAAGGGCGGTAATTATGGAATGACAGGCCCTTCAATATCTGTAGATTCATATGTTGGTTTCTCCAGGGCAACAAATTTGCCCGGGCTTCTTAATCCACAACAGCATGGAGAAATGATCTTTGAATCTTTAAGAAACGATGGGGCTACAGTAAGTCATCCTCAGTATGGGGACGGAGCCTCTCCGGTAATACCAAATATGATACAGGGGGTACCTGTAGATGTAACCGTGCCTCAAGGAGGCACAGACTGGTTAAATGAAATTTTTCAAACTGCTCCCACCTACAATGGTTCCGTTAGTTTACAGAATGGAAATGATTATGGTAAATTTCTTTTATCTGTGAATTATCTTAAAAGAGAAGGTATTCAATTAGAAACTGGATATGAACGAGCAATTACCCGTTTAAACTCGGAATTCAAGATCGGTGATAGGATTAGAGTTGGTAATCACCTTAATGTTTCATTTAGTAATACCCGTTCGGGGAATTTTGTAAATGAAGCTTTAAGAATGTCGCCATTACTACCTGTAAGGGATGACAACGGAGATTTTACGGGTACCTATAATGCGGCAGCCGGATTGAGTAATCCAACGAACCCGGTAGCGAATTTGATCCGGGCCTCCGACAACTATAATAAGCAGTTAAGATTATTTGGAGATATATATGCTTCGCTGGAAATCTTTGAGAGTTTAAATGTAAAGACCTCAATTGCCGGCGATTTGCAAACTTATGATGGAAGATTTTTTCTTCCGGTGAATCCCGAACACTCTGAGCCTCGTTCTACGAACACCTTAACAGAACAGGATTCTAATAATTACCAGTGGATCTGGACAAATACCATAAATTACAATGAAAATTTCGGAGATCATAGTGTAAATGCTGTAGCAGGTATTGAGTCCCTATCTAACCGAGGAAAAGGAAAAGGAATATCACGTAATGATTATTTATTTGAAGATGAGGATTTCTACCTGTTAACCAATGGTTCTGGGGATCCAATTATCGATTATGCTTTTGATCAGGAGAATACACTTTATTCCATATTCGGTAATGTTAATTATAACTATGCGGGGAAATATTTTTTCTCTGGTACTTTAAGAAGGGATGAGTCGTCAAGATTCCTTGGTGATAATAAAAGTGATGTATTCCCATCTTTCAGTGTGGGATGGGTGATTAGTCAGGAAGACTTTTATCCTGATAATGCTTTTGTGAACAGGCTGAAAATTAAAGGATCCTGGGGTGAAGTTGGTAATCAAACTTTGCCGGTTGGTAATCCCACAATTAATATAAATAATTTGAATAACCAAGTTGCAGATTATCCTTTTAACGGTGGTGGTGCAGTTACTTCGGGGGCTATTTTAAGTCAGGTAGGAAATCCTAATCTAAGATGGGAAACCAGTGTGACCAAAAATATTGGATTAGATATCGATATGTTTAACAGTCGTTTAGAAACCCGTATAGAATTATATGAGATTACGACAGAAGATCTTATTACACAGGATTTTAGTTCTATTAGTACTACGGCTATAGACGCATCTGCGCCGTATGTGAACCTTGGTTCAATTCAGAATACAGGTGTGGATTTCAGTCTTGGATATTATAGCAAACCTACCAACGAGTTTACGTGGAGTGCCAATTTTAACCTGTCCCATTATCAAAACGAGGTTACAGATCTTATTAGTGATTTCCAAACCGGGAATACCGGCTTTAGAGGAGGAGCTCTTACCAGGACTGAAGAAGGTAAGCCTTTATCTTATTTCTTCGGAAGAGAGGTTGTTGGTATTTTTAGATCTGAAGATGAAGTGGCCGCGGCTGCAGACCAGGGTTTTGCCACTCCTGCTGATGGAGTTGGGCGTCTACAGTATGCCGATATAAACGGTGATGGAGTAATTAATGATGATGATAGAACTGATATTGGTTCGCCTCATCCAGATTTTACTTTTGGTCTTAACCTTACTGCAGAATATAAAGGATTTGATCTTTCTGCTTTCTTCTCAGGGTCTCAAGGGAATGATATTTATAATTATCAGAGATTATTTACCGATTTCCCTCTGTTTTTCAATGCAAACAGAAGTGACCGTGTATTAGATTCCTGGACTTCTTCTAATCCCGATGCTTCTATGCCGGCGCTTAGCCAGACAATTAGAAATGGTGAAACGAACGCGAACTCATTCTTTGTGGAAGATGGATCTTTCTTAAGATTGAGCAACTTGCAAATAGGTTATAATTTTGCTGAAACTCTCGTTGAAAAATTAAGATTTCAGAGCTTGCGTATTTACGTTCAAGGTACTAACTTGTTCACTATTACCGATTATAATGGTCTGGATCCAGAAGTACCATCTTTTGATAGTCTTACTTTGGGTGTAGATGCAGGTGGTGGTATAGGTAACGGATATGTTCCCGTGTACCCGGTATCTCAAATTTATACATTTGGTGTTAATATTAAACTTTAATAAAATGAAAAAGAAAATATTATATTATTTCCTTCCTATTCTGGCTTTTGTGGCCTGTAGTGAGGAATTCACAGAAACTCCAGCGGTAGGAGCCCTGAGTGATCAGGCTTTACAGAACCCCCAGGGAGTAGATCTTTTACTTACAGGAACATATTCTGCACTCACCGGTGTTGTAAATAATAACAGCGGTAATGTATTCGCAGTGGGACCCGATAACTGGTGGTTTGATGTAATGAGTGATGATGCTCATAAAGGAAGTACAGATGGTGATCAGCTGGATCTTTTTTTACTGGAGACCTATGCTTTTACCCCGGCTAATCCATTCATATTAGGAAGATGGGAAGCGCTATATGCTGGAGTGAACAGAGCTAATTCAGTTCTTAACGTGATTGCCGGAATAGAGGGCGAAGACTTTTCAGCTAAAGAAGGAGAGGCTAAATTTTTGAGAGCTTATTACAATTTTGAACTGCAGAAAATGTTTGGGAATCCGGCATTTATTTCTGTAGAAAATTTTGCGAATAGTAATTTTAACCAGCCTAATCCAGGACCAATCTGGGCAGAAGTTGAAGCAGACCTGCAATTCGCTGCCGATAATTTACCGGATGTGCAATCTGAAGCCGGGAGACCAACTTCCTGGACAGCTAAAGCGTTTTTAGGTAAAGCGTTGTTGTTTCAGGAAAAATGGCAGCCAGCATTTAATGTTCTTCAGGATGTTATTCAAAATGGGCCTTACGCTTTAAACCAGGAATTTGTAGCTAACTTCACAGCTGCGGGAGAAAATAGTCCGGAATCTGTATTTGCAGTTCAGTTTGCAGCAGATGGTGGTCAGTCTTTCAACGGTAACGTTGGAGGTACGCTAAACTTTCCTAATGCACTTGGATTTTGCTGCGGATTTTACGTGCCCACGCAAGATCTAGTAAATGCTTATAAGACTAGCGACGACGGATTGCCATTGCTCGATACTTTTGGTGATTCAGATATAGCCAATGATTATGGTGTAGAAAGTGAAGAAGCTTTTACGCCGGAAGCAGGGCTACTTGATCCTCGTTTAGATTATACCGTTGGAAGACGTGGTATTGAATACAATGGTTATGGGTTACATCCTGGAAAAGAATGGATTCGTAACAGTTTTGCAGATATTTCAGGGCCATACCTTCCTAAAAAGAATGTTTATTACGCAGGCGAAGATGAAAATAAAGGTACAGGTGCCTGGGGTCAACAGCATTCTGGTGTCAACTATAACGTAATGAGATTCTCCGGAGTATTATTAATGGCTGCAGAAGCTGCTGCAGAGCTTGGAGATCTTGATACCGCGCTTGATTATGTTAATCGTATAAGAGAAAGAGCTATGGATATGACCGTGGTTCAAGCTCCAGATGGTTCTCCGGCGGCAAATTATAACATAGATCTATATGATTCTTTTCCAGATCAGGAATTTGCTATAAAAGCGGTAAGATTTGAGAGAAGATTGGAACTTGCTATGGAAGGTCATCGATATTTTGATCTTGCGAGATGGGGGCCTAATTATATGGAAAATACTATTGAGGAGTACGTAGCAAACGAAACCTCTACAATTCCAAACTTTGGTCCTAAAACGTCCAGTTTTGAGGAGCATATGGTAATTATGCCAATCCCAACTACGGCGATAGATTTGTCCGGTGGAATATTAGAGCAAAATCCCGGTTATTAATACCAGTTGAAATAGTTCTAAGTTTTAGAATTGAATTTGTTTGAGAGCTTGTCGAAATAGATCTAATAATCTATTAAGGCGGGCTCTCAAACTTCTAAATAGAAATTAAATTAATTCCTTGCTATACTTTATGAAAAGGCAAATGTTGAGAATGAAGAAAATAAAATTCTGCTATATATTCATTAGTTTACTAATGAGTACACTTATATCCTGTGTTTCTGACGAATCTGATACAGTAAGTGAGCAGAAAAATTTCACACAACTAAGTGCGGAAGAAACTGGTATTGATTTTCAAAATACTCTGGAAGAAAACGATAGCATTAATTATTTCAGCTATTCGTATCTCTATATGGGCGGTGGAGTATCTGCAGGGGATATAAATAATGATGGACTTACCGATTTATTCTTTACCGGGAATATGGTGCCTAATAAATTATACCTTAATAAAGGAAATCTAGAGTTTGAAGATATTACTGCTAAAGCGGGAGTAAGCGGTGACGAAAGATGGTTTACCGGTGTGACTATGGTAGATATTAATAGCGATGGGTTTCTTGATATTTATATCTCAGCATCGGGGAAATATGAGCCCCGGGAAAATTTGCTTTATGTAAATAATACAGATGGTACCTTCACAGAGAAAGCCGCAGAATACGGTATAGCAGACCCTGGCCATAGTGTGCAATCTACCTTTTTTGATTATGATAGGGATGGAGATTTGGACTTATATGTAGCCAATTATCCTCCTACGAATTTCAATGCACCAAACGGTTTTTACCTTTTTAAAATGCAAAATGTTAAGGAAGTTGAAACTGATAACCTGTATAGAAATGATGGCGGAAAATTTACCAAAGTTACCGATGAAGCTGGTATAAAATCCTTTGGTCTTTCCCTTAGCGCTACCGTTGGAGATCTCAATGACGATGGTTGGCCAGATATATATGTTTCCAATGATTTTAGCACACCAGATTATATGTGGCTCAATAACCAGGACGGTACCTTTGAAAACGTCTTAAAAGAGGCTACCAAACAAACGTCCTTTTATGGGATGGGAGTAGATATAGCCGATTATAATAATGATGGATTATTGGATATTCTTCAGGTAGATATGGCTGCAAAAAATAATAGAAGGGCTAAAGCTAATATGGCTAGTATGAACCCCGATATTTTTTGGAGCACTGTGAATTCCGGCTTCCATTACCAGTATATGTATAATTCACTTCAAACCAACGCAGGTAATCTAAAAGAAAACATCCCTTACTTTAGTAATACTGCGAGGCAGGCTGGTATCCAGGCAACAGATTGGAGCTGGGGTCCCTTGTTTGCAGATCTTGATAATGATGGCTGGAAAGACGTGTATGTTTCTAACGGCACCAGAAGAGAGATTAATAATAAAGACTTCTTTAATAAACTGAAGAAAACGCCAAATCAAAAAGATAGTCTTTTGGAAAGGTCACTTGAAATTCCTTCCGAGAAGATAGACAATTTTGTTTATCGCAATAAAGGAGACATGAGTTTTGAAAGAGTAAATGATGAGTGGGGCATTAGTTTTAAGGGATTTTCTAACGGTGCCGTTTATGTAGATCTGGATAATGATGGTGACCTGGAAATCGTAACTAATAATATTGACGATAAAGCAGCGGTATTTAATAATAACAATTCAAATAACAATCATTATTTGAGCTTTGATTTTAAAGGTCCGGAAAAGAATCTTTTTGGAATAGGTGCCCGGGTTTATCTAAAAAACAATGATCAATCGCAGATGCAAGAGCTTAGCCTTACCAGGGGTTTCCAGTCTTCGGTTGCGCCCAGGATGCATTTTGGTGTAGGTAGCAGCGAAAAAATTGATGAAATAAGAATCGTTTGGCCAGATCAAAAAGAACAAGTATTAGCAGATATTTCTGCAGATCAGTTACTGACAGTAGATTATGCTGATGCTTCGGAACCTGAAACTACAATTGAAACTCCCAAGGAGCCAGTTTTCTTAACCGTTTCCCCAGATTCTTTGAACCTGGAATATAAACATGAAGAGAACGAATTTAATGATTTTAAAAACGAAATACTTCTCCCTCATAAAACTTCTATGTTTGGACCGGGAATGGCTGTTGGAGATCTGAATGGAGATGGTCTTGATGACTTATTTATAGGAGCTGCTTCGCAATATGAACCGGGAATTTATTTCCAGACTTCCAATAATTTGTTTGAAAAAAAACAATTTGAAGATATTTCCGATGATAAAAAACACGAAGATCTTGGAGCTTTGATATTTGATGCAGACATGGATGGAGATAATGACCTATATGTAGTTAGCGGTGGAAACGAATTTAGCCCTGACTCTGAAATACTACAGGATAGATTATATATCAATGAAAATGGAAATTTCAAAAAATCAGATTCAGCTCTGCCAAAAATGTACACCAGTGGTTCCAGGGTGTTTGCACATGATTTTGATAAAGATGGAGACCTGGATTTATTTGTTGCTGGTAGGCTCGTTCCGGGTAGTTATCCGGCGCCCGCTAACAGTTATCTTCTAGAAAATATATCTGAAAAAGGAAAACCGAAGTTCAGGAATATTACTAACGAGGCAGCACCTGATTTTAATGATCTTGGGCTAGTGACCAGTGCTAGCTGGACAGATTTTGATAATGATGGCTGGACAGATCTTGTAATAGCGGGAGAATGGATGCCAATCAAAGTATTTAAAAACGATCATGGAGAATTTATTGATATTTCGAAACAGTTAGGACTTGAAGATACTACCGGTTGGTGGTTTAGTCTGAAAGAAGGAGATTTTGATAATGATGGCGATATGGATTTTATTGCAGGTAATCTGGGTCTTAATTATAAATACCAGGCCGCAGAAGATGCCAGCTTTGATGTTTATTACTACGATTTTGATGGTAACAACACTAAAGATATTGTTTTGAGTTACTTTAACGATGGAGAAAAATTTCCAGTTAGAGGTAGAGAGTGTTCTTCTCAACAAATGCCGGGGATCAAGAATAAATTTGAAAATTATAGTTCGTTTGCCAATGCAGACCTGGAAGATATCTATACCACCGATTATCTAGAAAATGCACTTCATTACCAGGTGAAATCTTTTGCCAGCGTATATATTGAAAATAAGGAAGATGGATTTCAAATACATCAACTGCCTGCTGAGGCTCAAATCTCTAGTATAAATCAAATACTTACCGAAGATTTTAACAATGACGGTAATTTGGATGTTTTAATAGCCGGAAATCTTTATGCTTCGGAAGTTGAAACACCACGAGCCGATGCCGGAATAGGTTTATTATTGGAGGGAGATGGCAATGGTGATTTCGTTCCCATAAAAGCTAGAAATAGTGGATTTTTCGCTCCTGGAGATGTAAAAGATATGGCCAAATTAAGTACTCCTGAGGGAGACTTTATTGTTGTAGCAAAAAACGATGATTATTTACAGCTAGTGAAAATTCGCAAACCAAGTTCATCTGATAAGGAGATGGCAGTTACCAATTAATTGCATTAAAAAATTAAAAGTATGGAGAGCCCGGGTTTAAAGAGAAAATATGACGCCATTGTTATAGGTACCGGAGTTACCGGGGGCTGGGCATCAAAAGAACTTACAGAAGGAGGTCTTGATACTCTTGTTTTGGAACGAGGAAGAATGGTAGAGCACGTAAAAGATTATCCAACCATGAATAAAGATCCCTGGGATTTTAAATTTAGGGGGCAAGCCACTTATCAAGACAAGCAGCGCCAATTGAAGCAGGCACGAACCGGCTACACCACCGGGGAAGCCAGCAAACATTGGTTTGTAGATGATATTAAGCATCCATATAATGAGGAAAAGAGATTTGACTGGATTCGTGGATACCACGTTGGAGGAAAATCGCTTATGTGGGCTCGTATGTCATTTCGTTGGAGTGAAATGGATTTCGAGGCTAATAAAAAAGATGGTCATGGAATAGATTGGCCTATTAGATATAAAGATCTTGTTCCCTGGTATGAGAAGGTGGAAAGATATATTGGTATTAGCGGGAAAGCCGAAAACCTTCCTCAGTTACCAGACAGTATCTTTACTCCTGAAATGCCTTTAAATTGCGTAGAATTGGAATTGAAAGAAGGTGTGGAAGCAAATTTTGATGACAGAAAAGTGATCAATTCCAGAGCGGCAAATTTGACTGATCCGGAAGGAAGAGAGGGACGCGGACCCTGTCAATTTAGAAACAGATGCATCAGAGGTTGTCCTTACGGAGCTTATTTCAGCAGCAATTCTTCGACTTTGCCTGCTGCTGAAAGAACTGGAAATATTACCCTTAGACCTCATTCTATAGTACATGAAATAATTTATGATGAAGAGCTCGAAAAAGCCACTGGAGTGCGCGTAATAGATGCTGAAACCGGTGATAAAATGGAATTTTATGCCGAGGTGATATTTTGTTGTGCAGGGGCCATACCTTCGGCCTCTATTCTTATGCAATCCAAATCAGACAGATTTCCCAATGGACTGGGAAATGATAGCGGGGAATTGGGACATAATATTATGGACCATCATTTTAAGGTAGGTGCTACCGGTAAATCTGATAATCATCAAGATGATTATTATAAAGGAAGAAAACCTGCCGGATTCTTTGTGCCGCGTTTTAGAAATATCGACGAAAAAAGTACCATGAAAGATTTCGTACGAGGATATGGAATGCAGGGAGGTGCAAGCCGAACAGATTGGACAGAAGCCGTTGGAGAAATGAGTTATGGTAAGGACCTGAAAAGAGAATTGCTTAAGCCAGGTGATTGGAGAATTGGGGTAAATTGCTTTGGAGAATGTTTGCCTTACCACGAAAATAAAATGACCTTAGATTATAATAAGCTCGATCAATGGGGGCTTCCTACTATTACATTTGATTGTGAATACAAAGAAAACGAAAAGGCAATGCGCAAAGACGCCCAGGAGCAGGCGGTAGCAATGCTTAAAGCGGCAGGATTCAAAGATGTCCAGGGTTACAATAATCCATGTTTTCCCGGGAATGGTATTCATGAGATGGGCACTGCAAGAATGGGAAGAGACCCTAAAACTTCAGTTTTAAATAAAAATAATCAAATTCATGCTGTTCCAAATGTTTATGTTACAGACGGAGCTTGCATGACCTCTTCAGCTTCACAAAATCCTTCTTTAACTTATATGGCTATAACCGCCAGAGCGGCCAACCACGCCGTTGATCAATTTAAAGCAGGGGTTTTCCAAAGATCTTCAGATAATACGGCAAAAATCGAATCCTCTTAAAATTTATATTATGATTAAAAGACGAAGTTTTTTGAAACAGACAGGCCTGGCCCTCGCAGCTACGGCAATTTTGCCCAATGAATTGTTTAGCTGGAACGCCAAAGACTATCCAATTGGCTTACAGCTTTATTCTTTAAGAAATACCATCGGGGAGGATTTGAGGGGTACAATTGAAAAAGTGGCTAAAGTAGGTTTTAAGGAGGTTGAAACTTATGGTTATTCTACTGAAAATGGTTTTTGGGATTTGAGTGTTTCAGAATTCAAAAACCTTTTAAACAATAATGGATTAACTTCTCCAAGTGGTCATTATGGAGCCGATAAATATCTAGGTAAGGATGGAAGAATAAGTGATTTCCAGGAGGTTCTTTCTGCTGCAAAGGGACTGGGACAAAAATACGTCATCATACCCTATATCGGCGATACACTTAGGACTTCAATAGATGATTACAAAAGAATAGCCGATAAGCTTAACGAAGCTGGAGAAAGATGCAAAGAAGCCGGGCTGAAACTGGCTTACCATAATCATGCGTTTGAATTTGAAAATTATGGTGATAAAAATGGCTACGAAGTTTTATTGAATAATACCGAGAAAGATCTTGTCTTTTTTGAAATGGATATATACTGGGTTGTTCGAGCAGAAAAGGATCCTGTTAATTTATTTCAGAAATATCCTGGAAGATTCCCGCTTTGGCATGTAAAGGATATGGATAAAACAAATACGGAATTAAACACTGAAATTGGAAGCGGCAGCATAGATTTCAAAAAAATATTTGAGAAAGCAAAAGAAGCCGGAGCTGAACATTTTATCCTGGAACAGGAAAATTTTGCGATGGAGCCTTATGAAAGCCTTGAGCAAAGTTTTGGATATATTAAGAATAATCTTATTTCATCTTAAGTGTTTTTTAATTAAGGAAACAAAAAAATATCATTATGAAAAGAAGGCAGGCTTTAAAACACATAGGGTACGGAGCAGGATTATTCGTAGTAGGGCCAAGTGCTCTTAGCATACTCCAAAGTTGTACAAATGAACCGGAATATGAATGGCAGCCAATTTTTCTAAGTGCAGGGCATGGGTTGATCCTAACTAAAATACTGGATATTATTATTCCAACTACAGAAACTCCCGGTGCTAATGATGTTAATGTTGCTCAATTTATCGATGCCTACATGAATGAAGTACCATCACCAGAAGACAGGAAGAGATTTAAGCGGTCTGCTGAAGCATTTTCCCAGGCTTTTAAGAATGAAATAGAAAAAGAGGCGGAAGAAGGAGAGCCCCAGGATTTTTCCAGAATAGTAAAGAAATTTCTTGACGCGACACCGGCTCAAAAAGAAGAATTTGCCCGACGAACCACAGAGACCCAGGATCCAATAGATCAAACCCCGGAAGATGAGTATTTGTTTTCATTGGAGGAGGCAGATTCATTAGCCTTTAGTTACTTAAAGGACATTAGGGATATGGGGATATGGGCCTGGAAAACCAGTGAAGAAATAGGTGAGAATGTGCTGTGGTATGATCCAATTCCAGGAGAGTATATTCCCTGCGCTCCCTTAACTGAACTTGGCAGTGGTAAGGCAATGTCTCTTTAATTTAAGTTATGGTATCCTTTAAAATTAATCTTTAATAATTCATAGTAATGAAAGCATTTCCTTTACTTCTTTTATTATGCGTCAGTAATATAATTTATGCTCAGGGCGAGCTGGGAATTTTTAATTTTAATGAAGATATTGGAAATCCTACTCATGAAGGATCAGCAAATTATAATAAAAAAGATCAGGTCTATACCCTAAATGGATCTGGATATAATATATGGTTTGACAGAGATGAATTCAACTACGTATATAACGAGATAGAAGGGGATTTCATTATAACAGCGAATTTTAAATTTTTGGGAGATGGTACAGATCCTCACCGTAAGACTGGAATAATGTTAAGGGAATCTGATGCGGAAAATGCGACTCATGTAAGTGCTGCTTTACACGGAGATGGCTTAACTGCAATGCAGTGGAGGGGATTTTCGGGAGAGGAAATGACCGATAAGGAGAATGAAATTAAGGCCCCGAAGAATAATTATGAGGTTCTGCAATTAGAACGTACAGGGAATAAAATAATAATGAGAGCTGCTCATTGGGGAGAGCCCTTACAGGAGATTGGTTCTAAAAAAATGGAAAATCTTGGAGATAGCGTTTTGATAGGCTTATTTATTAATTCTCACAATCCGGGCGTTATCGAAAAAGCTAAGGCCTGGAACGTACGCATAGATAGACCGGTTGCAGAAGATTATGATCCGGGAGAACAGGGCTGGATAGGCTGCAGATTAGAAACTATTGACATTGCAAATGGGAAACGTAAAGTTATCTACACTAAAAATGATAGGTTTGAAGCTCCAAACTGGATGCCCGACGGTGAAAGTCTCCTTTTTAATATGCAAGGTTCTTTATTTACTATTCCTGTAGAGGGTGGTGAACTGTCAAAACTGGATACAGGCTTTGCAGATAACCTAAACAACGATCATGGAATTTCCTTCAATGGCGAATTGTTAGCGATAAGCCATAGTCCAGAAGGCGAAGGCTCTGCAGTCTATGTTCTTCCGTTAGAAGGTGGAGAGCCAAAAAGGGTTACAGAAAAAACGCCTTCTTACTGGCATGGATGGGCAGACAATAATCAGGAAGTAGTGTATGTTGCAACCCGGGAAGGGAATCCAACCTACGATATCTATAAAAAATCAATTGATGGAGGAGAGGAAGTAAGGTTAACCAATACGGTTGAAGGAGAACATGTAGATGGTTGCGAATATTCGCCTGATGGAGAATATATATATTACAACGGAAGCTCCTCTGGTACCATGCAAATATGGCGAATGAAACCCGATGGATCCAATAAGGAACAAGTAACATTCGATGCTAATAACGACTGGTTTCCACATATTTCACCAGATGGAAAGTGGATCGCTTATATCTCATTTCCTGCTGAAATCCCTGTAAATGCCCATCCCTCCTTCAAAAGGGTAACTTTGAATATTATTCCGGCTGACGGGGGCGCACCTAGGGTTATAGCTTATCTATATGGAGGGCAAGGTTCTATTAATGTTCCTTCCTGGTCGCCCGATAGTAAGCATTTTGCTTTTGTAAGCAACTCGGGTTCTTAAAATCAGACAACTATTTCCCGCTTTGTTGAAGTTTCCAGGCCTTTTCCTTGAGATATGGAAGCGTTATTAAAATCTGATTTATATTAAGGCTAGTCTAAACCCAGTGCATCATAAACCTGGACTTTGTTCCATAGATGCTCAGACTCCTCTATAAACTTCAAATGAGCTGCCTCTTTTTGATATTTGTCTTGCTCTTCTTTTGATGCGAAGCTGAGAATAATTGAATAGGTGAAAGAATTGTCTACTACTTCTCTGGCAGTGCCTGCGGGAACTCCTATAAATTTTGTTTTGGCATATTTACTTCCCTTTAAAAATTTTTTTAACGAAGTTTCAAAATCTTTTCGGTCTTGTTGGCTGTCTGGATTGTTAAGCCAGAAATAAACAACGTGTGTAAAATTATGGTCTAGCCTAGACTCATCTTTTTGACTAAAAGCAGAAACAGAAATAGTCATTATAAGGATAACCATAGCACTTTTAAAAAGCTTTTTCATTTTCAGAATTTTAAATTTTTGAGAAAAAAGTAAACAACTTCGAAGCAAGCTCACAAAGCATTGATATTGGAAAATATAATTTGATTTTGAGGCAAGCCTCGGCGCATTTAATCTCGATTATCGAGTAAATAGAACGTTTTAATATTTCAGAAATCAAAACTGAATCTGACGTTACTTATAAGTTAAAAATAAAAAATTTCTTTATCTTCAAGAGTTATTTTAATTTTTTTAGCATGAAACAAAATAAACTTTTCTTTCTCCTGGCAATAATCTTCTTTTGCCTCTCTACAAGCGCACAAAATTCGCAAGAGTCCCTGGCAGAAAAACTAGGGTATCCTGAGAATTCAAAAATGCTTATTATTCATGCAGACGATGCAGGAGTTAGTCATTCTGAAAATATTGCAACAATTCGTGGTCTGGAAGAGGGTGTTGTAAATTCATCAAGTATCATGGTGCCCTGTCCCTGGTTTCCCGAAATCGCTGCTTATGCCAAAAAGCATGCTGATTCTGCTGATTTTGGTCTGCATCTTACGGTAACCAGCGAATGGAAAGATTTCAAATGGGGATCAACCTCCTCCAAAAATGAGGTGCAAAGCCTTATAAATCACCAGGGATATTTCTATCCACTAGTTGATAGTGTGGTGAGGCATGGTAAAGCTATTCACGTAGAAAAGGAGATCGAAGCACAAATACAAAAAGCTATTTCATTTGGAATAGACATAACTCACCTAGATGCTCATATGGGAGCTGTAATGAGTACTCCTGAATTCCTTAAGGCCTATATTAAAAAAGGCAGAGAATACGAAGTACCTGTTTTATTGAATCGTGAAATACCGGCACTCCGGGAAATGAAAGATTTTGAATTTACCGAAAAAGATGTCTTTGTAGATTCGGTTTACCAGGCTTACCCTGAAGTTTATAACGACAAAGCAATGGATAGATTTTATGAGGATATCTTGAATAATTTGCAACCGGGTTTATCTTGTATCTTGATTCACCTGGCCGTAAATAATGAAGAAATGATGGCAGTAACCAAAGAGCATCCTTATTGGGGTAGCCAGTGGCGACAAAATGACCTGGACTTTTTTACCGGCGAAAAAGTAAGAAAACTCTTAGAAAAGAATGACATCATACTTGTGACCTGGAGAGAAATAAGGGATAAAATTGTTAGGTCGAAATAGATCAATTATTGCGAATATCTTTGAATTTTACTTCGCATAGCACTTTTGATTACCAGTCAATTACCTCTGGGTATTACGGCTAAATTTCTGCAAGTCTAAAACTGGAAAATAATTTCTGCCGGAACTTTCTTCGACCTACTTCATGTTTTTTTGCCATTTATTCATCAATTCTTTCTTTAAACTACGGGGTATTCTATAATCTTGTGTTCTTTTCTCTTGATTTTATGAAAACTTAAACCTTTGTATAAAGATGTTTTTCTTACCTTTTAGAAGCTATAAATTTAAAATCTTGAATTAATGGAAAAGAAGAATGAACAAACGCTTGAAATTTCAAAGGAATTTGATGTCCCCGTAGAAGAATTATACAAGGCATGGATTACTCCCGAAGCTCTCAAACAGTGGTGGGGGCCTATGGGAAAAAAGCTTACAGATGTTCAAAATGAAGTTGAAAAGGGTGGTAGTATTAAATATACAGCAAATGATTCTGAAGCCCCATTAATTATTAAAGGGGAATATGAGGAAGTAAAAGAGAATGAAAAACTGGTTTATACCTGGGATTTCAACTTTTCTGAAGAAGCTTTTAAAGAAGGTCTTTTCAAGCTTACAATAAAGTTTCAGGAGCAAGAAGACGCTAGTAAGCTTATCGTCAAACAGGAAAACCTAAAAGATGATGAGGCGGTTAGGGTTCACGAAAAAGGCTGGGAAAAAGAGCTGGAAAACCTACGGGACTATCTGGAATAAGAAAGCATTCTTAAGCCTAATCTCTAAAAAAATAATAGTAGAAGCTTTTCCCATTCGATAGGAAAAGGCTTTTTTTATATTATAGTTTTTATTGAGCCTTCTTGTTTTTTAAATGAAATTCTATTTCAATAGAATAAACCGGCACTGACTCTACCCAGTACCGGTTTATGATTAATCGACTAATCGGCAATCTAGTTTACCGTGAATTCGCGGTAAAAATCTCCGCCCACATTGTGATCCATTTCAGATACCAGGGCGTATTTCCCCGGTGTCAATAGCGCTATTTCATTTTTTAATTGGATACCTGCATCGGTAACTTCAATAGTAACATCTGCTTTGGGTTCTTTTCCCAGGTTACGTCATCATTTATTTTTGGGTGTTCGGCTGATTATCCCGTTGAATTAGGGAGAGAAATTTATAGCTAAGAAAGATATGCGTTGGATCGTGTTAGAATATATCTGGATAAGAAGCATTAACCAAAAATTCATAATCAACATGTTTTTTCTTTATAGTAAGGCGATCAGCATATTTTTGTTATTTTTAAAATCATTGGAATTATTAACGCTTAAATAATTTTGCAAATGAGTTTATTGAAGTCGCATTCCGACTTCAATAAACTAGTAAAAACCGGGGATCTTTATAGGGATGTTTTCGATTGTTCAGTACTACCTATCATCATTCATGATATGTATTTTAATATCATTGATGGCAAAGGCATTGCAAGAATTCGGCTATTCCAGGGATGAGTTTCTGAAGATGCAAATTTTTGATCTACACGTTAATTCAGAACTTGAGAAATCTTTAGAGGTTCTTGAAAAGATGAAGACAACCGATAAAACCACCGTGAAAACTATATTTAAACGTAAGGACGGAGCTGTTTTTTCTGCAGAAGCATCTCCTTGCAAAATCTCCCTTGAGGGATTTTCTTTTATTCACGTGCATTTGCAAAATATAACTCCTGAAGTAGGGAATACATAATTTGACGAAACTATTTCGTTTTCTTTTTATGGACCTCTCTAAACCCTTTCCTGATAATTCAATTTATACTTTTAAAAAGAAGAAAGAGATCAGATACTATATTGTAATTGCCTGAAAATAAAGATGAAGTGTTAATCACTCAATTAAGTCACTTTCTCTGCCAGGTAACGTTGTACTGCATAAATATCAATGCTTTTATTAAACTTTTTATTTACACTTGGTTCGTTCTCACTGGAGATCCAGATCTTAAGTTCAGCATCAAGATCAAAGGTGCCAGCCGTTTCCAGGGAAAATCGAGAAATATGCCGATAAGGAAGGGAAAGGTATTCCTGCTTTTTTCCTGTGAGACCCTGGATATCTATAAGAATAAGTCGTTTATTGGTGAACATAAAAATATCACGAAGCAGGGAAAATCCCAGTTCTATTTCTTCTGATTCGGTGAGCAACCGACCATACTTTTCATTTAATTCTTCTTTAGAAATACTCCCTGCATTTCCCATAATTTTATTTAGTAAACTCATATTTAAATTATTTGATTCCTAAAGATAGCAGTATTTTAGAATTATTTGCCAAAGAGATGGATTCTTAGTGTCTGTTATAACTTCTTTCCTGGGATAAATCAACTAACTTTCAATCCTAATTTAAAGCTTTCTTCCTGATAAAAAATTCACTCAATTGTTTACTTTTAGCCCTAAATTGGTAAACCCCGTCTATGAACCTGACTGATTTTCTTAAAAATATTGTTCCCTTCTCACCTGAAGAATTAGCAGATATTACTGCTCATTTTGAACGGGAAATTGTTTCAAAGAATAATATTTTGGTGAAGGAAGGGCAGGTGTGCACTAAACTTTATTTTGTAAAAAAGGGCGTGGGAAGAAGTTACTACTTGAAGGAGGATGGGAAAGAGGTCACACAATGGTTTTTTATGGAAGGGAAATTTATGTCCAGTATTGAAAGCTTTTTTCAGCAAACGCCAAGCCTTTATTACCTTGAAATTTTAGAAGAGTCCGTTCTTTATAGCATAACAAGAGAAAATCTCGATCTGTTGTTTGCGCGATACCACAATATGGAAAAACTAGGTAGACTCTTATCTACCGAAATGCTTACCCGGGTAGTGAATAAACTAAATGCCGTACAGTTCCAGACAGCCAGGGAACGTTACGATTATATGCTTACCGAATTTCCCCATATCTCAAGCAGGGTGCCTTTAGGGTCCATTGCTTCTTACCTGGGAATGACACAGGAAACCCTAAGCCGAATTCGGCGCGCTGATGCCTCTAAAAAATCCTGATGGTCACTATTTGATATAGGTCAAAGGATACCTCTTTTTTAGTAATCAAATTTGCACCCACAAAAAAATGGTGTAATGAAAATGAGATTACTAAAAACAAACCTGCTATATTTCTTGCTTGCAGGCCTTATTCCGGCTACCGCTCTTTCCCAGGACATAGATCCGGCCCTGGATATTCTTATTCAAAAAGCTCTTGAAAAAAACCACGGGTTGAATATCAACCGATTGGAAGGCGAGCAGGCGAGGATAGATCAAAAACGGGCAAAAGCGGTATTTCTCCCAGAGATTACCTTTAATGGAAGCTTTACCAGGCTCAATGATGATATAACTTTTGATGAAGACACTCAAAATCTATTGATGTCTACCCAGAAACTACTTATTAAAGAGGCTGCAGGGCTTCCTTTTAATGCCGATTTTCCGGAGAATATACCATTACAGCCGGCCAGTAATCTTCAGGATAAGAATATTTTGAAATCTTCGGTAGACCTGGACTGGGTGCTTTTCAGTGGCTTTGAAGCGACAAATGCCCGCAAAGCCGGAAAACATAAAGAAGCATCCCTAAATTATGCTGGTGAGGCTGAAAAAAACAAGATAGTCCTAAACCT
>DATFJA010000255.1:0-11758 GCA_035269545.1 Salegentibacter sp. | reverse complement strand
CTATATTTCAAATCTCTTGTGGTTAGGGCTTTTTCAATTTTTCCAAGTTCTTCTTCAGATAAAGCTGGTCTCTCATTACTCCAGGATTTAAAAAGTTGGTCGTAATCCTCGTACATATCTATAGTGATATGTGTTGCATAAACATCGCTGCCGGCGGGCAGTATATACCGAAGTAAATCCCAATTACCCATAAAACCATCATCGACATCTTTTTGATGAATTGGCATAAAAAGATCCGATTCATATCGCTCGTATGTTTCAAAGTTTTCCGTGGAAACCTTCATTAAGTTAATTGCAGCAACTGTTCCTAAAGGCATTTCGAAATCCCCCTCGGTGACTGCTATTCGCTCAAGAAATACCCGCTTTGCCAGGTCTCTTGATTTTGTGGTATGGTCAAATTTTTCATCTAGTTCTTTTTCCGACATATCTGGATAAGCTGCTTGTAAAGCTGCCTCAAAATCCCCGGACATGCTCATCATTTTTAAAGGATCATTGTAAATACTTACGGTTAGGTATTGATATCCCTGATCTTCACCACCAGGTTGTAAGCTCCAAAGGTCCCAGCCCAAAATATCGCCATTTTTAACCCGTTCTTCATGAATCTTCTCCCAAAATGCTTCAGTTTCCATATAGATCTGTTCCTGCTCATTATCCACTTTCATAAATTCGAAAATCAAATAAAGTTTTTCCTGGGCTTCACTGGTATTACTAACCAGCATCAATGCCATAATTATTAGTAACTTTTTCATAATTCATAAATTTTAAATTCGATATTTTTCATTCAGAATAACTCCTCAGCGTATCTTTCATAGGTCTGAATTGAATTCCTAGATCCAATTTAGCAAGATCGTTTTTATAGATTATCTGTGCTTTTTCTTTCGGTTCTCTATGATTCAACATTTGATGAATATCCCATACTTTATAGGTTTCACTCGTTATGAGGTAATCCTTGCCTTGTATACCTTTTATCGTTGCCGCCTTATAGGTAGCATTCGCTACATCTTCAACATCTACCAGGGCAAATGGGACATTATTATCATAGAGTCTTTGAATAAATTCATCTGGCGCTATTTTGTTCTTTATCAAAAACTGCAAACCGGTAGAGGTAGAGTCTTCCCTTTTAGACAAAGATTTGCCCATAACAGTGACAGGGGAAACAGAGCAAATTTCAAAGCCTGCTTTCGGATTTTTTGCGATAAATTCTTCCACTACCTGGTTGGCAATAAATTTGGCTTGCGAATATGGATGGCTATCTTCACTGGTGTATCTGTCTTCTTTTTCATCAAAAGTGTCAGAAAAGCTTTTGCCTCCCGCGGGCATAGGGAAATTAGTGTTCCAGGCTGCTACGGATGCGATAAAAACCACCTTTTCAACATTCGAAGACTCGTTTACAGCTGCAAGAAAATTATGAGTTCCCTGTATGGTAGGATCAAAAAGCTCAGCTTGCGGATCTTCTACATCCAGTTGAAATGGCGTACCACTGTGTATCACGATGTCGCAATCCTTTATGAAATCTGTTAAAGGTTCCTGATCCTCCAGCTTTAATCCCCTTATGTTGAGGTTTTCTGAATTTTCAAGATCAAAAAGATGTTGATATTTTTCGCTTTTATGAATATCGGTTACCGAAACTTTTGCCTCGTAGCCCTCTTCTAAAAATTTCCTGGTGATATAACTTCCAATAAAGCCTGAGCCACCTATAATTCCTACCGTTTTCATCATCTTAGCTTTTTAGCAAATAATTTCTCTTTTAAGAATTTAATTCCCTGTTCTTTCTTCTGAAGAACTTAATTCATCGATCCTGTCCTGCTGGATATCTCTAATTATTTTGGAAACATCCCAGTAACCGAATTCCCGCACTATTTTTCCATTTACAAATTGGGCTGTAATATGGGTAGGAATTTTATACACTTTGTTATTTGTTTTGAAAGTGCCTTCCCAAAGTCCCCAGAAATTTACCCAGGTTTCGCCTCTATCATTTACTATCATTTCATATTCAGATGCATCGTTTACAAAATCCCAGCTGGAAAATTGAGATGCATCTTTTTTGTTTTCAGCTAAGAATTGCGTCAGGTTTTTCGCATCTTTTTCCGTTACATTGTTCATTATTTTAGCGGTGTCGCTATAATGAGCTACCATATCTTCCCATTCTCTATCTTCATAATCTTCCAATACTTGTTTGAATGTTTCTATTTCGGCTGATTGCTGCGTGTAGCGCGTACTTTGTTGATTCCACGCTATAAATATTACTATCGCAACTCCTAATGACATTAATTCTTTCATGACTTTATATTTTTCAGTTATTCTGTAAAACTTATTATTTTACCATCTTTTAAAGACCAGTAATGCTTAAATCTCGTGGAGATATATTCACATTCTGTTGCTTTGCGTCCACTTACTATTCCGGTAGCTAATACCTCATTTTTATTGGATAATTGAAAGTTGAGATCCTTAAATAAAATACTTTGCCATTCCATATCAATAATGGAGCTAAGAGAAATACTGTCATTGTTAGCTTTTTTTACACTTAAAATTTCATCCCAAATTACTGGCTCGGTTAACAGAGCGATTTCAGCGGAAGTTGCATTCTTAATTTGCAAAACCTCATAAATGTTTTGGACAATAGATTGATTGCTCATGTTCTGGCTGTGTAGGGAATTCACACCAATTAGGATAGCAAAAATCGGGATGAAATATAGGTGTAAAGTTTTCATAGGGTGTATTTTTAATTTGAGTTATAAGCTAAATCAGGGCGCATATAGCCTGTTTTAGATTCATATTTATGCACATATTGCATCATTTCCTCGAACAATTTCTCGCCTTCTTCCCCTAGCAGCTTATCTGTTTCTTCAGATGTTTTTGCATAAGATTGTGCATCTTTAGCTGAAATCACCACCAGGTAATAATCGCCATTGCTTCCAAAGCCATTTCGATAGACCCTGAATTTCTGGTCTGCATCTTTTTCTTCATAAAGTGATTTAACTTCTTTCATCTTATTTCTAAGATTTGCGACGTTCTGGGGTGTTACGTGAAAAAAATGCCACTTTCTATAATCTTCTCCAACCGTATTTGTGGTAAGGCCTTCGGGCATATAAGACATGTCGTCTATTAAATGCACCATATAATTGCGGTGCTTGTCATAGCATTTATCAAAACGACTAAACATCTCCCTGAATTTTTCTTCTCCCATTTTTTCAGCTAAAGGTGCCAGGGGATTTTTGTCGAAATCGGCCATACTATCAATAGGGGAAATAGTTAGATAGGTTCCGTCACTAATCCTTGCTGTAGCCCAATCTGCGTCTTTAAGATTGTGTTGTTTGCAGGCTTCAATAAAATCTTTGGTAACAGCTTCATACTGTTTTAGCATAGAAGGCTTAACCTGGTCTTCGTGCACCCAAAAAGCTTGATTGGTATTCTGAGCAAAAAGGGTGATTGTTTGCAGTGAAATTGTTAAAATAACAATGATAAGTTTTGCATTTTTCATAATTTCTTGGTTTTAAAGAATTATGATGCAACTTACTCCGGTAATATTCTGAAATCAAGTGAATTAGGATGAAGGGTATTAAATAATGTCCTAACGGAGATTATCTTTATCTAAGATTAAATGGTTTGCAACTTTTTAAGGAGTTCCGGTCGCATACCTTTAGCCATAGGAATTGCTTTCTTAGCAATTACCACATGAGTTCCGGCTATTTCGTCTATTCTGGAGAGGTTAATAATATAAGATCTATGAATTCTGAAAAAATGTCTTTGAGGCAATTTTTTATCCATATCCTTAAGTGTAGTGACCAATAAATATTCTTTTTCTGTAGAAAATATCCGGCAATAGTTACGATCGGCTTCTATATACCTAATTGCTTTAATATCTACCTTTACCATAGTTTCCTGATGGCGTATAAAAAGGCATTCCTTTAAAACAAAAGTGGAATTTTCTGATTTAACTTCATTTTTTGAAGTAGCGATATTACATTTTAACTGGCTTATGGTAAGCTCAATACTACGCTGTAAGTCTAACTTTTTGAATGGTTTGGAAATAAAAGCATAAGGATGGGTTGATTTAGCTTTGTTGAAATTTTCTTCATCAGCATTAGCGGTTAGATAAATAATTGCCAGGTTATTATGTAAATCCAGCATTTTATGGGCCGTTTCAATTCCATTTAATTCACCTTTAAGTTGAATGTCGAGCAATACAATATCGGGAAGGTTATTTTTTATATGTATCAAAGCGTCTTCCCCCCTGGGAATAACACCTGAAACTTCGTAGCCCATTTCTGTAAGCTGCATCGAAATATTCGCTGCAATAATCATTTCATCCTCAACTATTAATATTTGCACAGGTTGGACCATTGAGAACTTATATTTAATTTCTCATACAACGGGGTATGAGTGATTGATAAATGAGTCAAAATTAAAATGGGGCAAGCTTTCTGTTTAGAAAACTTTCAGTGTAGATTAAGAAAAAAGTTCCAGGGTAGAACCGTAATTAGAATCTTTCCTAAACAAGATTCTAATCTCCTAATTTAATAAAAATTTTGATCAATATTCCAGGATACCAAAACATTCTAATAATACTTCTAGTATCATCTTGTTATGTTCTGAACCTTCAAGACTGATATTCTTTGATGTCGCATCTTTTTGTAATTCAGAATAATAGGAAGAATCTGTGTTTTCTATTCTTAGGAAATTATTATTAAAAATTTGGGAGGTTTAAAACATTTGAATCGTTTAAGGACTTTTAAATTAGTAGTCGTATAGAAGTTTATTAGAATTTATTACAGATGAAGAGAAGTACGATCCTATTAATTATAGGCTTCATTTTATTATGGAACTCTGGTTTTATTGGGGCTGAATACGGACTACCTTATACAGGGCCCTTTACCTTAATCTTCTTAAGGTATCTTGCAGTAACCGGGATATTAGCTTTTTATCTTTTAATACGAAATAGATTTAAATGGTTTGGTTGGAAGGTAGCCTCTTTAAATATGCTTATCGGCTTACTGGCACATGGGGTTTGGCTTACTGGCGTATTACTAGCTCTGGATCAAAAGGTTCCTGCAGGAATTGTTGCTCTCATCGTTTCTCTTCAACCATTGGCGACTGGAGCTCTTTCAAGTTATGTTACTAAAGAAGAGACAAATTGGTACCAATGGCTGGGTTTGATATTGGGTTTTGTGGGGGTAGTAATTACTGTAGCTTATAGAATAAATTTTAATAGTTCAGATTCGATAATAGGCTATTTTATTCCGCTTGGCTCGGTGATGGGTATTACCGTTGCGACCTTAATACAGCGACGAATGGAAATAAACAGGGATAAGGAGAAATTACCGATTGATCAAACTTTATTCTATCAAAGTCTAGCCACAATGCTGGCTTTGGCTTTGCCTGCTATTTTCATAGAGGACCTGGTGGCCGAATGGGTTCCTAAATTCACTTTAGCCATGATTTGGCTAATTTTAGGTGTTTCCCTGGGAGCTTATATACTAATGTGGCGACTTATTGAGCGTTTAGATACTACCCGTGTAGCAAGTTTGTTTTATCTGGGGCCACCGGTAACCATGTTTATGGCCTGGTTAGCTTTTGGTGATACTATTAAAATGATGGATTTAGTGGGCATGGGCGTTGTTTTAATGGGCGTGATCATAACCTCCAGAGGTAAATCGAAAAAATAAGGAAGACAATAATTAACACGACTGGCTTTAACAAATACGCTTATTCTGTGGATTCTATCATTTTAATTCTTAATCAGTTTCCACACTTTATTTAGAAAGTTTTATTCAAAAAATAATTAAATATAATTTTTTAGAGGTTGTTGAATAAATCCTTATCTTATTCAATAGTTATACTCATTAAACACCAGTTTTCATGAAAAATTTACTAGTAGCTATAGACCGGCGTAAGGATGCAGAACAGCTAATGGCGCACGCTATAAAAATTGGAAAACTCACAAACGCAAAGATTTGGATTATGCACGTAACTGAGGCAGATCCAGATGATTTTTTAGCCAGAGAAGCAGGGCCGCAGTATGTTTATGAAAAGAGAGCCAAAGAACGTAAAAACGCGAGTGTAGAAATCCAAAAATGGGTTGAAGAGGTAAGAGACAAATATAGCCTGGATATTGAAGGGCTCTTAATTGAAGGAGAAGTCACGAAATCTATAGAAAAAATCGTAAATGAGCGTAATATAGATCTCGTTATAGCAGGGCATAAAAAGAAAAATTTACTCTACGGGCTTTTTACGGCAAACAAGAAAAAAGATCTTATCGATGACTTAAAGATTCCATTGTTAGCTATTCCTTTAGATTAATAACAAGCTTTTTTAACCCTAAAAATCACTTTTCAATTGGTATACAGTTTTTGACCGACCCCATATTGTAAAATGGGTTAACTCGAAAGGGAGTAAACTTGCATAAACTTAAAAGGCCAAAAAAAATCGGTAGGAAATTTCAAAATTTTTCAATTTTATTTTAATGTTTCGTGAATATTAATTAGCCTAATATTTTAATTATTTGCGTTTTGAAAGAATTACGCTGAATCTTAATGAATCAATTTAGCTCTTTGCAGATGCCCTTTTAAATTCTAAAGATTAACTACATTTCTCATTTTTCTTAGTTTTTGCTATTACTATATGTAGAATTCCTAAAAATGTCTCAAATTTGAATTTTTATAATTCATTCTCATTATTTCTATGTTTTATCTAATAAGGCCGTTAAAAAAAATAATAAAATTTCAATATTTTTTTCTTGTATACTTAATGTTACTTGCTGGTTCTCAAGCCTCTGCTCAAGATGTCACTGAAAGTAGTTTTGGAAATGGAATAATAAATACAGTAGCAAAAGATAGTTCTTTCAGTATGAAATTTGGAGCTCGGTTTCAAGCTTTATATGTGAGTGATTGGGAGGAATCTGAATTTGAAGGTTTTGAATCTGAAAGCTCAAATTTTTTAATTCGCCGTGCAAGATTAAAATTAGGTGGTTTTGCTTATTCTCCAAAATTAGAATATAAAATAGAGTTAGGCCTTTCTAATCGGGATATTGCCGGAGCATCAGAATTTACTAGTGGTGCTCCCAGGTACATTCTTGATGCTGTTTTGAAATATAATTTTTATGAGAATTTTGTGCTATGGGTAGGGCAGGCTAAATTACCCGGTAACCGTGAAAGAGTGGTTTCTTCTGGCGATCTTCAATTAGTAGACCGATCCCTATTAAATAGTCGGTTTAATATAGACCGGGATCTTGGAATACAATTACATCACAAGATTAATGTTGGGAGGAATTTAATAATAAAAGAAATTCTTGCCCTCTCCCAGGGGGAAGGAAGAAATGTAGTTACAGGAAATTTAGGAGGACACCAATTCACAGGTCGATTAGAAATTTTACCATTTGGTGATTTTAAAGATTACCGGGAAGCTGCATTAGAAAGATATCAGACTCCCAAATTGTCTGTAGGAGTTACCTATGATTTCAATGATGAGGCGGTAAAGACTCGATCTAATATGGGGGAATATATGTTTACCGAAAATGGTTTTCATCATACAGATATTACTACTTTCTTCGCCGATTTTATGTTTAAATATAAAGGTTTGTCAATACTCGGTGAATTTGCGCAGAGAGATGCAGACAATCCTATTGCTATTGGAGAAAATGGAATACCTACCGGTGCTATCGTAAATGTAGGGAATTCTATTAATCTCCAGGGAGGTTATTTGCTAGACAACAATATTGAATTTGTTGGTAGGTACACCAACGTAAAAGAAGATATTGCGGGTGCTCGTTTTCCAAACCAAAATCAATATACACTTGGTATTTCAAAATATATCTCAAAACACAAACTGAAAGTACAAACAGACATAAGTTTTGACGATAATCCAGACCCCGAAATGAACCACGTGATGTACCGACTTCAAGTAGACTTTCATCTATAATTATGATATTAGTTTAGTGTTAAGGAAATAGTACCTCGAGGTTTATATTACTCGTCATCCTGTTCGTCTTTCTTCTTGTTCTGTTTATCGACTGCATCTTTATGCTCTTCATCTCCGCCACTCCCGGTTTTTCGATCTTCAAGACTTTGTAAATCAGATTTTTCACCATATAAAATTATAATATCATCTATTTCAATTTTCGTTTTTCCATAGGGAGCTCCAAGATAATCTCCGTTTGCTCTTTTAATCCCCAGAACCAAAACACCTTCTTTATCCAATTGAAGTTCTTTTAACGACTTCTCATAAACCCAATCTCCTTCTTCTACTTTTAATTCCGAGACCCTATAATCGCTTTCCAGGTTTAACAGGCTATAATAATCCTTCACATCGAGGTAAGTGTATTTCTTAAGCAATTTTTCTATAAATCTGGAAAGTTTTCTATCAACAAAATCGCTATAAGCAAGAAAAATTAGAAGGGCAATGCCGCCTGTTAGGATAAGCATTTCAATAGAAATAATTCCGGTTTCCTGCAGGGAGATAAAACTGAAGACCACCGAAGAAATTGTGGTAATTATACCTGCGTTACCGGTAAAAATTAGTAGGGTAAGAATTTTTCTTCTTACGGGATCCTTTACCATTAATTCAGATTCCTGGGTGGTAAATCCCACACCTAAATAAGCTGAACGAGCCTGGAATTTAGCTACTTCCTTAGATAGGCCTGTATGCAAGAAAGCGATAGTACCTATCCTGGTGATAAGTACCGATATTGAAATTATTATGAGTAACGAGATAATGGCGGTCATGACAATCTTTTAGGTCTAGATAATGTAATAAATTTTTCATAGAAGTAAAATTCTTATAAAAATAGAAGAAAGGATAAACTACTGGTAATCTTATATTCTAGCAGTTAAAAGAATGTGTTAAAGAAGAAAAAAAGGAAGATCGGTTCTATTCTGTGAAAAATCTTTAAATTTTAGAAAATTGAAGGTATTTAAAAAATAAATATGGATTTATTCTATTTTTTTTCAGTGTATTATGATCTAATAAGCCTAATCATTTTGATCCTTTCTAAAATTCTAAATTTATTTTAATAATCGGTTAAACTGCCGTTAAACAGTATTCTAGCTTTTATTTCATAAATGATTCTTCTTAAATTAAATGGAAATCAACCTAAAATAAAATTAATTATGAAGACTTTTCAAATGATTTTAAGCGGATTTTTAATGTTAAGCACAATGGGCTTGTTTGCTCAGGCAAATTTTGAAGACTGGGATGAAGATGATGATTACCTGATAGAAAAGGAAGAATTCAAGGATAAATTTACAGATGAATATTTCTCTGCCTGGTCTGAGGACGCTGAACCACAAGGAATAATTGAAGAAGGATTTTTTAAAGAATCTTTTGCAGGATTGGATACAGATAATGATGGCTTTCTTTCTGACGAAGAATGGCTTGTAGGTTACAACTATTTTTATGAAGATTATTTGGTAAATGAGGAGATAGGCTTCGTAGATGTAGATGATAGTGGTAATATAGATTACGAAGAATACTATGATGTAATTTATGACACTAATTATTTTACAGATGTAGATTTAGACAATGATAATTATATAAGTGAATATGAGTTGGCCGAATATGTTTTCAACAACTGGGATACAGATGATAACGGTGTATTAAGCCGGTATGAGTGGAATAGCTTTAAGTTTTATTACCTGGACGTTTAAGCGAAAATCCCCAAAAAAATTGCAAAAAAAAAGGATAGCCATTTAATTAAGGCTATCCTTTTTTTAATTTATAATTGATTATAGACTTTTATATTTTTTTAGCCTTAAAAAATCGGAAAGTCATCTCTGGGTTCGAGTGTTTAAAAGAATAATTTGATACCTCCATTAACTACAAACCCATCTACCGGAGCATAAATATCTCTAAATTGTGGATCTGAAATTGAACCTGTGAAAATAGAATCAAAACGGGTTTGACGGGTGTCGGTGAAATTCTCAAAATTCAGGAAAATAGAAAAATCTTCCCATAATTTTTCCATCATCAAACCGAAAATCCAATATTCCTGCCCGGTGGCACCGTCACTTAATTGTTGCGGACTAAAATAATAGCCTTCTAAACCGATTTTTAACTTTTCATGTAATTCATACATCAGCACATTATTCAAACGGTGTTTTGATACCAAAGGCATTTGGAAGGTATTTCCATTTTCGGTACGCTTAACATCTGCAAAGGTATATCCCGTGAATAGTTTAAAATCTTTATAGCCAAATTTTAAATTTGCTTCTATCCCTTTACTTTGAATGAAACCATCGGGTTGCAGGTATTCAAAAACTCCGTCCCGGGTGTTTTCCAAAATTATTGGGTTATCGATTTTCGTGTAAAAGAAGAGTGTATTACTCGTAAACTCGATAGTTTGAAAAAGTTCAGTGCGATAGTTAATATCAAAATTACCGCCAACGGAATTTTCAGCTTCCGTATTGCTTACATCGATAGGTAATACATTTCTAAATTGACGCCGTTCCGCATCTTCTGTAAAGACCGAAGGGGTTTTATAGCCCAAACCTCCACCAATTCTGGTAGTGACTGCATCACTAATAGTAAACATTGCCGAGATTCTAGGCAATACAAACCATCCATATTCATTTTGGTAGTCGGTTCTAAGACCCGTTTCCAGTTGAAACCATTCGGTAGCATTCCAGTTATTCTGTACAAAAGCACCATAAGTATAATGCTCATAATCTACCACAGGGGCATTTGTAATTACATCCTGCTCAAAACGATCTATCCACAAATTTAAGCCTCCAATCCATTCCATTTCATCGGTTCCCAGAACTATAGAGGCCTCATTATAAGAAGCGAATTGGTTACCGCCAAACTTATAATCTCCAGTTTCTATTTCGCGATCAAAAAAGCTAAAACTATTTTTTAGGTTAAAGCGATTATTTTCATTCCAGGAATGTTCGAAACCGGATTGCAAAGTAGTTCTGGCGGTATTATTTTGTTCGAAAAAAGGATCTTCCACCTCTTCTCCTTCCAGATAGTCTATATTTCCACCGGTACGTTCTTCTACGGTTGTATTCACCCCTACATCAAGTTTGGTATCTTTTGTAAATTCATAAAACACTCGCGGATTAATGGTATAACGATTAAATTCAGGAATTGCCGTTAAACCTATATCTGCCGGGTCATAAGGAGAACCAAGGTTGTAAGAGGCAAAAACCGTGGTGCCTAATTTCCCATAAGTGTCAGAATAAAATCCGCTTATATCAATACCCAAAGCAGAAGTGGCATTTAGCATAAAATTGAGCTCTCTTTCTTCGCCTGGTGTTTTTGAAATAAGATTTACCAGTCCGGCAATGGCTCCGCCCCCGTACAAAGTAGAAGATGATCCTTTAATGACCTCCACCTGTTTCAAGTCTAAGGGAACTATTTGCAGTAAACTGAGGCCACCGGAAAAGCCTGAATACAGTGGATATCCATCCTTAAGTAATTGTGTATATTTTCCGTCCAATCCCTGAATTCGAATGCTCGAATTACCGGAAATTGCTGAAGTTTGCTGTGTTTGGATTCCTGTAGTTTCGTTGAGGAGCATCCTTATATCTCCAGGTTTCATATTACCCTTTTCGGTAAGTTCTTCTCCTGAAATCACTTCTACTCTTGTCGGTAAATCTGCAATACTACGACGGGATCGGGTAGATTGAATAACTACTTCTTGCATTTGTTCTCCCCCGGGTTGTAGTAACACTTGGAGGGTATCTTTTGTAGCCCGTGGGAAATTAACAGTAATCTCTTTAGGGACAAATCCTACGAAACTAAAAACGATGTTTTGGGTACCGTT
>DATFJA010000254.1:0-17578 GCA_035269545.1 Salegentibacter sp. | reverse complement strand
AAAGGCCAGGCTTGCTAAATTAAATGCACGTACGCCTTTTAATGTCCAATACCACCCTGTACTGGAAAGAGTAATAAACTCTTATTTAAAACGGAATAAAAAGGCCATGGAGCGCCTTATGGCGTTAAGCGAATATTATTTCCCCATGTTTGAACAGCAATTGGATAGGTATGATATTCCATTAGAAATTAAATACCTGGCGATTGTAGAGTCCGCTTTAAACCCAAGAGCAAAATCCTGGGTTGGTGCTACCGGACTTTGGCAGTTTATGTATAGAACAGGTAAGGCGCACGGTCTTGATGTAAGCAGTTATGTAGATGAGCGTATGGATCCGCAAATGTCTACTGAAGCCGCCGCAAAATACCTTGCAAACCTATATCGTTCGTTTGAAGACTGGGATTTAGTGTTAGCTTCTTATAACTCTGGCCCGGGGAATGTTTCAAAAGCTATTCGCCGCAGTGGCGGTTCCAATAATTACTGGGATTTAAGACGATTTTTACCAAGAGAAACTGCTGGTTATGTCCCTGCTTTCCTGGCTACACTGTATCTTTTTGAATATGCCGATGAGCATAATTTCCAGCCACAAGCTCCCGAAATTGCTTTTTTTGAAACCGATACGATTAAAGCAAAGAAGTTGATCACATTTGAGCAAATTTCTGAAGTTACCGGTGTAGAAGAAGAGATGCTTCAGTTTTTAAACCCGAGTTATAAATTAGATATTATTCCTTTTATTGAGGACGAAAATTATATGATAAGGCTTCCTACAACAGTTAGTGGTGCTTTTGTGAGCAATGAGGCAGCTATCTATAATTTTGCAGAAGAAGACATTAAAAAGAAGGCTAAAGCTTTTCCGGAGTTTGTAAAAGCGGAAGATAAAGTTAGGTATCGCGTAAAAAGTGGCGATTATTTAGGAAAAATTGCTGAAAGATACGGCGTAGGAGTTAGCAATATTAGACGTTGGAATAATCTTAGAGGTAATAATATTAGAATTGGCCAATATCTCACTATTTATCCGCGAAAACCAGGCGTGACGTCTCAAAATACTTCAGCTGGAAAGAGCGCGAAAACCAATGCAAAAACCTATATAGTGAAAAAAGGAGATTCACTCTGGAGCATTTCTCGCAAGTTTCCCGGAGTTACGGTACAGAATTTGAGGTCTTGGAACGATATGGGCGCTAACAGCCTTAAACCCGGCATGAAACTCAAACTTTCTAAGGGCTAATCATTTCAAACCAAACTAAAAACAATGAAAAAAACATTATTTCTTCTATTCAGTTTAGTTTTTCTGATCTCTTGTAATGAAAATGGAGAAAAATCAGAAGAACGGATCCTATCAGATTCTTCAGGAAATATTAATCAAATTACCTTAATTATTGAAAATGAGCTTTGGGAAGGTAAGGTCGGTGAAGCTATAAGAGATAATTTTGCCGCTGTGGTAGAAGGCCTACCCCAGGAAGAACCAATGTTCTCTTTAAGCCAGATTCCTCCTGAAACATTTAGTGGTTTTGTACGTAGAAATCGTTCATTTATCTCAGTTCAGGAAGGTGATGAGGCCGGTGCCAGGATTGTGAAAGATCTTTACGCCCGTCCACAAACCGGTGTGATTATTACAGGTGAAAATGAAGAAGAACTTGTTCATGTGATTAATGAAAGTTCAGAAAAGTTGGTTTCTGCCTTCAAGAAGACTGAGATGAAGGAAAAGCAACGCCGAATGAAGAAGTCGCTTAAAAAAGATGGGAAATTAGAAGAAAAATTCGGTCTATCGCTTGATTTTCCTTCGGCTTACAGATATGCCCTTGTAGAAGAAGATTTTGTGTGGATAAGAAAGGAGATTCCAAAAGGAAATATGGAAATTCTTATTTACGAGGTACCAATTAACCAAATCGAATCTGATACCAATACTATTGGTAATATTATAAAAATGCGTGATTCAATTGGGAAGGCTCATATCCCTGGTCCTACTGAAGGAACTCACATGATTACAGAGGAAGCTTACGCTCCTTATCTTTTTGAAACCGAAATTGATGGAAAATTCGCTTATGAAACCCGTGGAACCTGGGAAGTAAAAGGAGCATTTATGGCTGGACCATTCTTAAACTATGCCATTAAAGATGAAGCAAATGATCGCTTTTTAGTTGTTGAAGGCTTTATATTTTCGCCATCTAGAGGAAAAAGGGATAATATGTTTGAAATTGATGCTATCCTGCAGTCAGCCGATATTGAATAGCATTTAACTTGAAGTAAACTACTTCGGAGCAAGCTCACGAAGCTTTATGAGTGGAAAATTCAATTTAATTACTAGGCATCCCGATTCTTCGGGACGGAGCATTTAATTTCGATTATCGAGTAAATAAAAAAGCCCAAACTGAAAAGTTTGGGCTTTTTTTATAAGGTAGTTACTTGTCTATTTCTTCTCGTTAGAAAAATTTTTGTCATCTGAAGGAACTTTCTTTTCGCCATCTTCATCTTTGGAAGCGTCTTTAAATTCTTTAATTCCACTACCTAATCCTCTCATCAATTCAGGAATTTTTCGACCTCCAAATAGAAGCAAAATTACCACAACAATTAATATAATTTGTGGGGCACCAATGGCTAATGGTAAAATAAATGCGTTCATAATATATGATTTTAATATTACAAACTTAACAAGAATAAAGCAATTTCAACGTTAATATAGTTTAAATTTAAGTTATAGTTGACTTTGGTTTTCGAACTTACAGCGGCTTAATGCTAGAAATTCAGTCCTTATAAACGGTATGATGTTTTAAAAATGGAAGTATGTTTAGGAACTTCTTCAAATGGGCTCAATTTTTAAATTATATTTGTAAGTGAATTATGGCTAGGAATAAAAAGGAAAGAAAAAAAATAACCAGGAAGTTGCTTCATAAGTACCGGATGGTGGTTTTAAATGAAGATACTTTTGAGGAAAAACTCTCTTTTAAATTAACCCGGCTCAATATTTTTGTTAGCATTACTTTAAGTGCTATAATTCTTATTGCTGCCACTACATATTTTATTGCTTTTACTCCACTTAAGGAGTATATTCCGGGCTATTCTTCAGCAAAACTTAAGCAGCAGGCCTCTCAATTAGCTTATCAATCAGATTCCCTGCAACAGGTTTTGAAGCTTAACAATCAATATTTAACTTCTATAAAAGATGTACTAACTGGTAAAGCTGATACTTCCAGTCTAAGCCGGGATTCCCTTATAGAAAACCCAATTATGGGCCAGGAAATTGAAGCAATTGAGCCTTCTCGTGCCGATTCTCTTTTACGAGAAGAAGTTGCCCAGGAAGATAAATACAACGTATTACCATCAGCGACAGACAATATTGACTTTTCTTTATTTCCACCGGTTAAAGGATCGATTTCTGATTCCTACGATGCCAAGGAAAAGCATTATGGGGTTGACATTGTTGTAGCTAAAAATACCCCGGTTAAATCTGTAGCCGATGGTCGTGTGATCTTTTCAGAGTGGACAACAGAAACAGGTTACGTGATTATTGTTAAGCACCAATATGGTTTATTATCGGTTTACAAGCACAATGCATCATTGTCTAAGGAACAAGGCGAAAATGTGAGGAGGGGAGAAGTTATTGCAACCGCAGGCTCTACCGGAGACTATACTACGGGCCCACATTTGCATTTTGAGCTTTGGAATGAAGCCGTACCCGTAGACCCTACAGATTATATTGATTTTGATTAATAAATCACGACCTTTGCAGCGCTAAAGGTATAGCTGAAGTAAAAGTATACCATTTAATTTCAAAAAATTATGTCTTTAAAGTCGTTGGGAGCAAAGATTTTTGCTAAAAAAATCCGCAAAAAAATAGATAATTGGGCTTCAAAACCTGAAGCAACCCAGGAAAAAGTATTTAAAGAGCTTATAAAGAAAGGAAAAGACACCAAATTCGGAAAAGATCACGATTTTAAGAATATAGAATCTTATGCCGATTTTTCTAAAAAGGTACCTGTTCGGGATTACGAACAATTACGTTTTTATGTAGATAAAATGGTGGCAGGCGAAGAAGATATATTATGGCCCGGAAAACCTTTGTATTATGCAAAAACCTCTGGAACTACCAGCGGGGCCAAATACATTCCGCTCACCAAAGATTCTATGCCCTCGCATATTAACGCTGCCAGGAATGCGATTTTATGTTATATCGCCGATACCGGGAACGCTAAATTTGTAGATGGAAAAATGATCTTTCTTCAGGGAAGTCCAGAGTTGGAGGAGAAAAACGGGGTAAAACTCGGTCGTTTATCTGGGATCGTAGCGCATTATGTTCCTTCTTATTTGCAAAAAAATAGAATGCCCAGCTGGAAAACCAACCGTATAGAAGATTGGGAAGCCAAAGTTGATGCCATTATTGAAGAAACCTTCAATAAAGATATGAGCGTTATCAGCGGTATTCCCTCCTGGGTACAAATGTATTTTGAAAGACTTCAGCAAAAAACTGGCAAGAAAGTGGGGGATCTTTTCCCAAATTTCAACCTGTTTATCTATGGTGGTGTACATTATGAACCCTATAGGGCCAAATTTGAAAACCTTATTGGTAGAAGAGTAGATAGTATAGAACTTTATCCGGCCTCTGAAGGTTTTTTCGCTTTTCAGGATAAGCAAAACGAAAAAGGAATGTTACTCCAGCTGGATTCCGGAATGTTCTATGAATTTATAAAAGTTGGTGAATTTTTTACGGAAAATCCAAAACGACTTACCATTGGTGAGGTGGAAACCGGCATAAATTATGTAATAATTGTTTCTACCAATGCCGGTCTTTGGGGCTATAATATGGGAGATACCGTACAGTTTACTTCTTTAAAGCCATATCGTTTAATTGTATCTGGACGCATTAAACACTATATTTCTGCTTTCGGAGAACATGTGATTGGGAAAGAAGTTGAAGAGGCTGTGCTGGAAGCTATGGCTGATACCAACTCGAGGATAAGCGAATTTACGGTGGCACCTCAAATCATCCCTGAAAATGATGAATTACCATATCACGAATGGTTTATAGAATTTGAAAAGGAGCCCGAAGATTTAGCGAAATTCAGTAAAATACTTGATGAAAGTCTTCAACAGCAAAATTCTTACTATTTTGATCTTATTGAAGGCAAAATACTTCAGCCTTTAAAAATAACTAAAATTCCCAAAGGCGGATTTAATCAATATATGAAGTCTATTGGTAAATTAGGTGGGCAGTTTAAACTCGCCCGTCTTTCTAACGACAGAAAAATAGCCGAAGTGCTTGAAGAAAATTTAAGAAAATATAATAAATGACGAATCTAAAATTACTAGGCCGCACCCGCGCACAGGAAAGTACCCACGCCATAGAACGCATGTATATTACTATGCGTCATCTTTTTAATCGTGGTTTTTATAAACCTATGGGAGTTTCAGGTGAAACACTAAGGGAATCTTTACTTATTCTTCGTCCCGAAATTTATGGTTCTATTGCTGATGATAAAGCTGAATTAAGTGGATTGCTTTATGTGATAGATCGCTTGCCAAAAGGAATTGAAGAATGCAGGTTTATAAACCTTACCAGTGATGAAGGTTATGGCAATTCACATTTTAAGCCCATTGTTCCGCCTAAACGTCGCCGTAACTGCTACAGGATAGACGATGAGCAAATGAATATTGAAATAACCCGTGGCCGCTCTGAAATCTACGATATTCTTACACACCTTACTTTTCTATTCGTAGAATCTCATAAAATAATGCGTCGCGTAATTATTGATGAGGAAGGCAGCGTTACCCGAGACTGGCAAAAACTGGAAAAAGCCGTTTTACAGGAAGAACCTTTAGACCAGGCACAACGCGAGATTGCTTTAACTCACACCGCAAATATTTTAGGCCGAACGTTTTATGAGGTTCAGGATATTTATCCAAAGTTCTCTTTACCGGGAAATCCAGAGCGTTTCTTAAATATAATTTACTGGTTAGGAAAACTGGCTATTGCCGAGGCATTGAAAAATAAAAAACGAATTATAACTTTTAGCCCGGTGTTACGTGAGCGTTTAGGCCATCATATTCACGGAGAGATTTGGGCCGATAATATTAAACAGCATCTCATAAAAGAGAATTTAATGCACCGTCCATTACATATTATTAGTGCGAATATGCACAGTGTAATGAACACGCTTTATACACCATCTGCCTTAAAAACCGAGCTTAAAAAGAAGAAGCCACTGGAAATTTATGAAGCGCTTAGTAACAGCACAAATGGCGATCTACGGAGCAAAGTCATGAAATCTGCTTTAGACAACGGGATGACCTTTTTAGAAGATAAAAGTGGGACTAATATTGACGTGCAAATTTTTGATACCGCCAAATTAAACGGCAAATATGGTTCCTGGGATATTAAAACCGATGATGATGCGCCGGTTATTATCGTGATGGATTATGCCTTTGGAGAACAAGCTTACGAAACTATGGATGAGTTGTTAAAACCCTATAATTTTGAAGGTAACGAGATAAAGATGAATGTAGAATCTATCTCTATTATGGGGAAAGCCGGGATTCTTGAAGGCGGAAAAGGAGATATTATGATTCCTTCTGCCCATTTATTTGAAGGTACTGCAGATAACTATCCTTTTAAAAATGAACTTAGCCGCGCCGATTTTGAGGAGGGCGATATAGCTGTAGTAGATGGTGCGATGATTACTGTTTTGGGAACGTCGCTTCAAAACCGGGATATTCTTAAATTCTTCCATGATTCTACCTGGAATGTGAGTGGATTGGAGATGGAAGGTGCACATTACCAAAAAGCTATCCAGGCGGCTTCAAAATTACGTGGTGGTATAAATAGTGAAGTGAAGGTGAGATATGCATATTACGCTTCAGATAATCCTTTAGAAACCGGTAGTACATTAGCTTCGGGAGGTTTAGGAACCACGGGTGTAAAACCTACTTATCTAATTACCGAAAAGATCCTGGAACAAATTTTTAAATAATAGTTTATGAAAGTTGAAGAATCCCCTTTAAAAGACTGTTTTATCATAAAACCCGATATTTTTCGGGATAAACGCGGCCTTTTTCTGGAGAGTTATCATAAGAAGAAGTTTATAGAGTTAACAGGCATCGAGAAAGAATTTGTTCAGGATAATCAATCTATTTCTAAAAAAGGTGTATTGCGTGGTTTGCATTACCAAACCGGGGAATTTGGCCAAACCAAACTGGTGCGCGCTATTTATGGAAAAGTGCTGGACGTGGTAGTAGACTTAAGACCAGAAAGCCCCACTTTTAAACAGAGTTTTAAAATTATTCTAGATCACGAGAATTTATACCAGCTCTATATTCCTAAAGGCTTTGGTCATGGCTTTGTTACACTTTCTGAAACTTCGGTTTTTGCTTATAAATGCGACGAATATTATTATCCCGGTTCTGAAGCCGGTATTATTTATAACGATCCAGACCTGGCGATAGATTGGGAGTTTCCGGAAGAAAAAATGATCATTTCAGATAAAGATTTAAAACAACCGCGCTTAAACGAGGTTTTTAAATGAAAAATATTCTTGTAACAGGTGCAAATGGCCAACTTGGGGCTTGTTTTAAAAAGATTTCAGGGAATTATGCTGAATTCAATCTCGTTTTTAAATCTTCTTCGGAAGCAGATATTACTGATAAACCGAAACTGGAAAAACTATTTTCTGAAGTAAAATTTAATTGGGTAATTAACTGTGCCGCTTATACCAATGTTGAAAAAGCTGAATCTGAAGAAGAAAAGGCCTTCAAAATTAACGCAACAGGAGCGAAAAACCTGGCTGAGGTTTGTAAAGAAAATAAAGCAAGCTTAGTTCATTTTTCTACTGATTATGTTTTTGATGGAAAAGCTGAAAGACCTTATAAAGAAACCGGTAAAACCAATCCTATAAATGTTTATGGGGCTTCTAAATTAAAAGGGGAACAGTTAATTGCTGAGGTTTTAGAAGAGCATCTTATTTTTAGAACCTCCTGGCTGTATTCAGAATTCGGACATAATTTTTATAAAACTATACTTAGAAAAATAGAAGAAAAAGCCGATCTTAACATAACCACTTCTCAAACAGGAACGCCAACAAATGCTAACGATCTCGCCAAATTTGTTTTAGAAATTATTGTTTCAGAAAATAAAGATTTTGGGCTTTATCATTTCAGCAACCTTGGAGAAGCAACCTGGTATGATTTTGCAAAAGCGATTATAGAACTCAAAGGGAATTCAGAAAATATAGTTTTAAATAAGAGCAATAATTTTAAGACCATAGCCGCAAGACCTGAATATAGCGTGTTGGATAAAAGTAAACTTCAGCAGCAATTTTCAAAACCGGTCCTGAACTGGAAAGCAAGTCTCGAAAAATTGATAAATGACTAATTCTGCTAGAATTTGATTAATTTCAAATCCAAACATAAATCCATGGCAAAAAGAATACTTATAACCGGGGCTGCAGGCTTTTTAGGCTCGCACTTATGTGATAGGTTTATTAAAGAAGGTTACGATGTTATTGGCATGGATAACCTTATTACCGGCGATCTTAAGAATATTGAGCATCTTTTTAAGCTGGATAATTTTGAATTTTTTCATCACGATATCACCAAATTTGTTCACGTTCCCGGCGAGTTAGATTATATCCTGCATTTTGCTTCTCCTGCCAGCCCTATAGACTATTTAAAGATTCCCATTCAAACCTTAAAAGTTGGTTCGGTAGGGACTCTGCATTGCCTTGGTTTGGCCAAAGAGAAAAATGCCAGGATTCTTATCGCTTCCACTTCTGAAGTTTATGGAGACCCTCAGGTTCATCCGCAAAATGAAGAATATTACGGGAATGTAAACACCATAGGGCCACGCGGAGTTTACGATGAAGCCAAGCGTTTCCAGGAGTCTATCACCATGGCTTATCACCGTTTTCACGGTTTGGAAACCAGGATTGCCAGGATTTTTAATACTTATGGGCCAAGGATGCGTTTAAACGATGGTCGTGTAATTCCGGCATTTATAGGTCAGGCGCTTCGTGGAGAAGATCTCACTATTTTTGGGGATGGTTTACAAACGCGCTCTTTTTGTTATGTAGACGATCAGGTTGAAGGAATTTATAGGTTGTTGCTAAGCGATTACTCCGATCCTGTGAATATTGGTAATCCAGATGAAATTACCATTAAGGACTTTGCTGAAGAAATTCTGAAACTTACCGGTACCAATCAGGAAATCGTTTACAAAGAACTTCCGGAAGACGATCCTCTTAAAAGACAACCCGATATTAGTAGGGCAAAGGAGATTTTAGGTTGGAAACCAGAAGTTTCCAGAAGTGAAGGAATGAAAATCACTTACAATTATTTTAAAAGCCTGAGTCCTGAAGAACTGGAGAAAAGCGAGCACAAAGATTTTTCGGGGCATATAAGACGTTAAAATAAATTATGGAGAATCTGTTGGTTTCAGTAATTATGCCCGCTTTTAATGCGGAAGAGTTTATTGAAGCCGCTGTGGAATCGGTCATTGCTCAAACATATTCCAATTGGGAATTGTTTATTATCGATGATGCTTCTACAGATGCCACTTTATCTAAAGCTGAAAAACTGGCAAAGCAAGATTTTCGAATTAAAATACTTCAAAATCAAAAAAATTCGGGCACTGGGATTAGTCGAAATAAAGGAATTAAAGCTTCGCAGGGCGATTTTATCGCATTTTTGGATGCAGACGACCAATGGAAGCCTAAAAAGCTAAAAATCCAGCTTGAAACGATGCAGAAACAGGATGCTTCGGTTTGTTTCTCCAGCTACTTGCAAATAGATGAAAACGGATCCTCCCGAAATGAAATCATTGAAGCGCTACCAACTTTAACTTATCAAAAACTGCTAAAATCCAATTACCTGGGCAACCTTACCGGAATTTACAGCGTAAAAAAATTGGGGAAGATCTATGCTCCCGAAATCAGGAAAAGACAGGATTGGGCGCTTTGGCTGGAAGCCGTTAAAAAGGGAGGACCGGCAATAGGTATTCAACAATGTTTAGCGAAATATAGAGTAAGAAAAGGATCTATATCCAGGAATAAGCTTGAAATGCTGAAATACAACTTCAATATCTACCATAAAATTTTAGGATTTGATTTTCCTAAAAGTGTAGGCTATATGCTAGTTTTCCTAAAGGAACATTTCTATGTTAAGCCTAAACAGGTAAAACGGATTTGAGGTTATACTGAAATGAGTTTCAGAATTCTTTTCTAGGAGATATAAAGCTCCTCCCCTTATTTTCAAGGGGAGGTGGCCGGTAGGGTTATAAATCTGAAGTAAACTGTTTCAACTTCCCGCTTTTACTTCTTTTAAGCGTGTTTTTTCTTTCAAAAGCTACTTTCAGGTTTTTCCCCACGTAGGTCTCAATGGCCTGTAATATTTTTTGTTGCTGATTTTTAGAAAAATCGACTTTGCTCACATATTCAATTTTAAAAGAATCGGGTGCATTTTGATTTACGATAAATTCTTTAATGCTGCCTGTATCTTCAATAATGCTTTTTGTAACATAATAGAACGTAAGTCCGGGTACAACTTTTCCATCAGGAAGTTTAGCGATATCATTGGTACGACCAATTAATTTTTCTAAAATTGGCTTTTTTGCAGTGCTTTTGCTTGAAAGAATGCCGGTATCGCCAATATCGTAGCGAATCATAGGATGGGCTTTATTGTAAAGCGAGGTGATTACAATACGCCCTTCGGTTCCGTAAGGAACGGCATTGTTATTTTCATCCAGAATTTCTACAAAGAGATCTTCCGAATTAATTATCCACTCATTGTTGAGGTTTTCAAATGCAATTAGGCCCACTTCACTTGCACCATATTCATTTACCACGGGCACACCAAATACGGCTTGCATTAATTCTTTGTCTTTTTTAAATAAGCGTTCCGAAGTAACTATGCAAAGTTTTAGATTGGGACAAACTTCTTTCAGGATAAGATTTTTACCAGCCAGAAATTTAGCAAAAAGCAATACAGCACTGGTGTAGCCATTAATATAACTAAAGTCTGATTTTTGGAAACGCTTGAGAAATTTCTCCATTTTTTGTTCGCTGAGATCAAAAATGGGAAACCTGCGGCGTAAACTAATTCGGTCTTTAATTCGTTCCTGGATATTTCCGTAAAAATCTAATGGGATACCATAAAATCTCGCCTGTAAAGACTTGTTGAGGTCAATGTCGAACCATTGATACCGGTCATGAAATCCAGCCCAACTTAAGGCGTGTGCAAATTTATCTTTAGCGAAAATAAACGGAGTGCCACTGCTACCGGAGGTTTTCCCAATATATGCGGTAGATTTTGTAAATCTTTTACTGAGTCGGTTTTCCAGTTTCTGCTGTAAATCGGCTTTAGTCATTACAGGCACTTCGCTCCAGATGCTGAAATTAGATTTTCCGAAGAAATCCTTATAAAACGGATTGTTCTTTAGATGATACTCAACAATTTCCTTTCGTTTTTCTAAAAGGTAAGTTTCGTATTGTTCTTCCGGGATTTCCTGAATTTGCTCCAATGCTTTTTGTGCCCGGTTTATAGGGAACTTATTAAGCTGTAGCGAAAGTTTAAACCAGTCCAAGGGCAAAGAAGCTTTTTTATCACAATTTATTGGTGCTTCAATTTACAAACAATTATTTTTGATGCCATAACTAAAATCACTTCAGGATGAAAATTTTAATTCTTGGCGGCGGCGGACGCGAACATACATTTGCTTATAAACTTGCACAAAGCCCAAAATGTTCTCAACTTTTTGTGGCTCCAGGGAATGCAGGTACCGCTGAAATAGCTAAAAATATTGATCTTAAAGTGAACGATTTCGAGGAGATTAAAGACTTTGTGCTGAAGGAAAAAATCGAGATGCTTGTAGTAGGTCCTGAAGACCCTCTAGTAGAAGGAATCACCGATTTCTTTGCAGAAGATGAAGCTTTAAATCAAGTTAAAGTTATTGGCCCGTCAAAACGAGGTGCGCTTTTAGAAGGTAGTAAAGAACGGGCCAAAGAGTTTATGGCTATTCACTCAATTCCTACAGCGGCATATGAGAGTTTTACCGAAAAAAGTCTGGAAGCAGGGAAAAAATTCCTTGAAACCTTAAAACCACCTTATGTTTTAAAAGCTGATGGACTCGCAGCGGGAAAAGGAGTTTTGATCTTAAACGATCTTGAGGACGCCAAACAGGAACTTCAAAATATGCTGGCCGAAAAGAAATTTGGTGCAGCAAGTGCAAAAGTGGTGATCGAGGAATTTTTAGACGGAATTGAACTAAGCGTTTTTGTACTTACAGACGGGAAAAATTATAAAATCATGCCAACCGCCAAAGATTACAAACGAATTGGTGAGGGGGATACCGGTTTAAATACAGGTGGAATGGGTGCGATTTCTCCAGTTCCTTTTGTGGATGATGAATTGATGGAGAAAATTGAGGAACGTATTGTAAAACCTACGGTAAAAGGACTTCAGGAAGAAAATATTGATTACAAAGGCTTTATTTTCATCGGGCTTATAAAAGTGGATAATGAACCTTATGTGATAGAATATAATGTAAGAATGGGAGATCCGGAAACGGAAGTAGTACTGCCACGTGTAAAATCTGATCTTGTGGAAATTTTTGAAAAAGTTTCCGAAGAAAAATTAAACGAAGCCACTTTAGAGATAGATGAACGTACAGCAGCAACGGTGATGTTGGTATCTGGAGGTTATCCTGAAGTTTATGAGAAATCTAAAGAAATTACCGGTTTTGATAAGGTAGAAGATTCAATTGTATTTCACGCCGGGACCAAAAATGAAGGCGGTAAAATTGTGACCAGTGGGGGCCGTGTAATCGCAGTAACTTCTTTTGGAAAAGATTACAAAGAAGCACTAAAAAAATCTTATCAAAATGTAGAGAAACTACAATTTGATAAGATGTATTATAGAAAAGATCTTGGGTTTGATTTATCCTAAGAAAGAGTGTGCTGTTGGATCACGATCATCATCGCTGATATCGTTGTAATGCTTAAGTTGCTTCATCCAATAAGCAAAAGCAGCTATTCCAATAAGGACAAAAATGAAATTTAAGGCGTTTGCAGCCCACCAGGATTCTAATTCTAAATCTCTTAGTAAATTTAAAGGATAGAAAAGTATCTCTTCAAATAAATAGGCAATGCCTTCAAATATATCTCTCATTTTTAATGACTTTAAGTTCAAATTATTTCAAAGGGAAATTAAAATGCCTGTAAGGACGTTCAATAACTTACTTTGTTATATTTAAGATTACAAAAATATAAAAAACCACAATGCTAACAAGCTTTTTTAGCAAATCAAAACCGGTAAACGGGGTAGCGATCACTATTTTTTTGATCATATTTTTTATTATAGCCAATTTCAAAGAGTGGTTTTTAGAATTTGAGTTCCTAAACTCTTTGGAGAAACTTGTAGTTTTACTATGTCTTATTTTAAGTGTTTTTATACTTAATTTTATTGCCAAAAAAAACCAACTTACCCAGCGTAGTGCTTATAAAATCTTATTTTTCGTAATTTTTGCGGCATCCTTTTTTAGTCTTTTAAGGAACCACCAGGCCATTTTCGCGAACTTGTGTGTGCTATTTGCATTGAGAAGGGTTATTAGTTTACAAACCAAAAAAGTTACCCAGAAAAAGATTTTCGATGCAACATTTTGGATCTGTATCGCTTCGCTTTTTTATTTCTGGTCTATTTTATTTTTAGTAGTAGTTTATGCCGGGATTTTATATTATTTACCAAAACCTAAAAACTGGTTGATTCCACCAATAGCGGCTTTGGCTGTTGCGGTGCTAACGCAAAGTTTTCACATAATTGCATATGATCAATTTTATACCTTTTCACAATGGGTTCAATGGAGTAATCTGGATTTTTCAAATTATCAGGATCTCAAAATTCTTCTTCCGCTAAGTATAATTTTGGCACTTATGCTTTGGTCCTTAGTCCATTTTTTGGCCGTTGTAAATAAAGCAAGTTTATCGAGGAAACCTTCTTTAAACCTGATTTTACTTAGTTTGCTAACGTCAATAGCGGTAGCAGTTTTTGCACCAACTAAAAATGGTAGTGAACTTATATTCTTTTTCGTTCCGCTTAGTATTGTGGCGTCTTTGTATTTTGATCAAAAAAGAGATAAAGTTTTCCGCGAAGTTTTACTGGTATTGCTTATTTTGATGCCATTATGTATTCCCTGGATTTTTTAAATACATTTACCTGCAAGCAGCCGAGGATTGCAAAATATGATACCTTTGCACCTAAAGACAAAACCTGCTAGATTATTATCGCTCCAATTATTGCAAAAGGAGAAAGGTGGAAAAATCTTTTGGGGATTTGGTGGAAAATGACAGGTTCAGCTATAGTAACGAGGAGCTAATGTCTTCCGAAGAAAAAAAGTAATGAGCTGTTATGGGAATTACGATTTAATTACAAGAAACTATAAGCGGTATAAAGCTAATAAAACTGACAACCGAAACCATACGGCCAATAACACTACAAATTATCTACACATTTTAGAAAAAAATAGATTATGTTTTCAGATAAAGCAAATAAGATTTTTCAGGAAGTAATAGAGAAATATCACGAAAAGGATACGGTAGAGCAGCCGTTTGAAAATCCTTATGACAGTGAAAATGAGCTAATTGAGCATTTATTGTATAGAAAATGCTGGATTGACACGGTTCAATGGCATTACGAGGATATTATTCGTGATAAGCACATAGACCCCGTAGATGCACTGGCGCTAAAGCGCCAGATAGATGCTTCTAACCAGGATCGAACTGACACGGTTGAATATATTGACAGTTATTTTCTTGAAAAATTTAAAAATGTAGAGCCAAAGGCTGATGCAACAATTAATTCTGAGAGTCCTGCCTGGGCAGTAGACCGACTTTCTATTCTGGCTTTAAAGATTTACCATATGCACGAGGAAGCTAACCGGGAAGATGCTTCACAAGAACACCAAATGAAGTGCAAAGCCAAACTTGATGTTTTACTGGAGCAACGTGTGGACCTTTCTACAGCAATATATCAACTATTGGAAGATATTGCTGCGGGAAGAAAGTATATGAAAGTGTACAGGCAAATGAAAATGTACAACGACGATGAATTGAATCCCGTTTTAAGAAAAAAATAGTGCTTTAAAAATGAGTAATACCAGCCAAAATATGAATTCCATTTCTTCTTCTGCAGAGGATAAAAGATCACATATTTTGGTTATTCGTTTATCGGCTATGGGTGATGTGGCTATGACGGTTCCGGTATTGAGGGTGTTAACAGCAACATATCCTAAGCTTAAAATCACCGTTTTAACCCGGGGTTTTTTTGAACCCATGTTTGAAGGAATTCCCGGGGTATCTGTTTATAAAGCCGATATTAAAGGGATTCATAGTGGTGTGGTTGGCCTTTGTCGGCTGGCAAAAGATTTACGCGAGATTGGCATTGATAAAGTAGCCGATCTTCACGATGTTCTGAGAAGTAATGTTTTAAAATCGGTATTCTATATGTTTGGGATACCGGTAAAGCAAATCGATAAAGGCCGGAATGAAAAGAAAGCCCTCACCCGGGAAAATAATAAGGTTTTCCAGCAATTAAAACCTACAATACAACGCTATGCCGATGTGTTTGAAGCTCTTGGCTACCCTCTCGACCTTAGTTCGCATCAATTTTCTAAGAAGGAAAAACTTTCTGAAAAAATAGGAGATCTGGTAGGTTCTAAATCTGAGAAATGGCTGGGAATTGCACCTTTTGCACAGCATGATTCTAAAGCCTATCCGGTAGATTTGATGGAGGAAGTATTACGGGAACTGAGCGAAAATCCAAAAATTAAAGTTTTACTTTTTGGCGGTGGAGAAAAAGAAAAAGAGCAACTGGAAACCTGGGAGAAAAAGTTTAAAGATACACTAAGTATTGCCGGTAAGCTTTCTTTAGCCGAAGAACTTGCGCTAATTGCTAATCTTGATGCCATGCTCTCTATGGATAGCGGAAATGGGCATATGGCAGCAATGTTTGGATCTCCCGTAATTACACTTTGGGGTGTTACTCATCCTTATGCGGGCTTTGCGCCTTTCAATCAACCAGAAAGTCACAGTTTACTCCCTGATCTTAATCAATATCCAAAAATACCAACTTCTGTTTACGGAAATAAATATCCTGAAGCTTATAGGAATGCTATTCGTAGCATTCCTCCTGAAAGTGTTTTAAAGAAAATTGAAGAGGTTTTGTTTTAGAATTAACCAAATCTTACTTAAAGCTGAGAATTAAAAAAGTTCCTATCACGTCATCCTGAATTTATTTCAGGATCTACTTGTTATCATACTAGAAGCTGAAACATCCCGAAGCTTCGGGACAGCTTGTAATTATTAATTGTGAACCCTAAATTCTAATTCAATTACTTTCAGTTTAAAAATAAAAAAACCTCACAGTTTTTAAATCTGTGAGGTTTGAGTTAAGATAAAAGAAGTTTATCCTTTTACTTCTTCTTTAGTCTTATTCGGAAGTACATCAAAGCCCATATTGTAAAGGGTAAACCCAAATATATCGGCATATTCTTCAATAATCATTTTTGTAGGCTTCCCAGCCCCATGACCGGCTTTAGTTTCAATCCTGATTAAAACAGGTTCTTCACCTGCGTGTTTTTCCTGCAATTCAGCAGCGAATTTAAAAGAATGTGCGGGTACCACACGATCATCGTGATCGCCCGTGGTAACCAAAGTAGCAGGATATTCAGTTCCTTCTTCAATATTATGAACAGGCGAATAGTTATATAGATACTCAAACATCTCTTTGCTATCCTGCGAAGTTCCATAATCGTAAGCCCAGCCTGCACCGGCCGTAAAAGTGTGGTAACGTAACATATCCATTACCCCAACGGCTGGTAAAGCCACTTTCATAAGATCTGGACGCTGCGTCATTGTTGCTCCAACTAAAAGTCCTCCGTTAGAACCACCCCGAATGGCCAGGTAATCGCTGGAGGTATAATTCTCTTCAATTAAATATTCCGCGGCAGCGATAAAATCATCAAAAACGTTTTGTTTTTTAAGTTTTATACCGGCATCGTGCCACTCTTTACCATATTCACCACCACCTCGAAGGTTTGGCACTGCATAAACTCCGCCTTGTTCCATCCAAATCGCATTTGCAGTGCTAAAAGAAGGCGTTAAACTAACATTGAATCCTCCATAGCCATAGAGCATCGTTGGGTTCTTACCATCAAGCTCAAGGCCTTTTTTATGAGTAATGATCATAGGGATTTTTGTCCCGTCTTTTGAGGTGTAAAAAACCTGTTTGCTATCGTAATCCTCTGGATTGAATTTTATGTTTGGTTTGTTATAAACCTCAGAAGTTCCTTCTTCAATATTGTATTTGTAGATGGTGCCCGGAGTTACATAATTGGTAAACGAATAATACAATTCTTCGTTCTCCTTTTTAGTTCCAAATCCACCGGCAGAACCGATTCCGGGAAGTTCAACCTCACGAACCAGTTCGCCGCTATAATCGTATTGTTTCACTTCAGAAACCGCGTCTACCATATATTCGGCAAAGAAATAGCCGCCGCCGGTAGAAGGGCTTAATACATTTTCGGTTTCAGGAATAAAGTCTTCCCAGT
>DATFJA010000253.1:0-12867 GCA_035269545.1 Salegentibacter sp. | reverse complement strand
TTTTAATGATACTGTAGTATCTGTTGAAGATATGCTTTCAGAAAGAGGAAACGGATTTAAGATCGCGATGAATGCGCTAAACGTTGGTAGGATTAAGCTAGCAGCGGCATCTTTAGAAGCACAAAGAAGAGTGACCGATGTAGCTGTAAAATATGCCAACGACAGGGTGCAGTTTAAAACACCAATTGCAAAGTTTGGCGCTATAAAATCTAAACTTGCAGAAATGGCTACTTCGGCTTATGTTGGAGAAGCGGCTTGTTACCGAGCTGCAAAAAATATCGATGATAGAATTAATCTTCGTCTTGAAGGCGGAGCATCGCATTCAGATGCCGAATTAAAGACTTTTGAAGAATATGCGATAGAATGTTCTATTTTGAAAGTAGCGTGTTCTGAGGATGTTCAAAATTGCAGTGACGAGGGTATCCAGGTTTTAGGTGGAATGGGCTTCTCTGCCGATACTCCTATGGAATCTGCCTGGAGAGATGCCAGAATTGCCAGAATTTATGAAGGTACCAATGAGATTAACAGAATGTTGGCTGTTGGAATGCTAATTAAGAAAGCAATGAAAGGCCACGTAGATCTCTTAGGTCCGGCACAGGCTGTTGGAGAAGAACTTACTGGAATTCCTTCTATGGACAAGCCAGATTTTAATGAATTGTTTGCAGAAGAAAAAGATATGATCAAAAAACTGAAAAAAGTTTTCTTGATGGTAGCCGGTAGCGCAGTTCAAAAATTTGGTCAGGACCTGGAAGAACATCAGCAATTGCTTCTTGCCGCTTCAGATATACTTATTGAAGCTTATATGGCAGAATCTGGAATTCTAAGAGCTGAAAAGAATGTAAAGCGTTTTGGTGAAGATTCTCAAAAAGAGCAAATCGCAATGGCTAAACTATATTTATACCACGCCGTAGATACTGTAAATCAGAAAGCCAAAGAGGGAATAGCTTCTTTTGCCGAAGGAGACGAGCAACGTATGATGTTAATGGGACTTAAACGTTTTACTAAATACGATAGAATGCCAAACGTGGTAGAGTTAAGAAATACTATTGCTGAAAAACTTACTTCAGAAAATAAATACTGTTACTAAAGAAACATTCTTTTGAAATTAAAAAAGCCATCCATCGGATGGCTTTTTTATTTGTAGGCGTTTCTAATTTCTTTTGTTTTTCTAATTATAGTATCTTGCTTTACAGACTAAAAAATTAAAAATGACCAGGACCAACCTTTTAATTTTACTATTTTTTCTGCACTCCTCACTGAGTTTTGCTTTTCAGCAGGAAAAAGATACCACTACTCAAACTGAAGATCAACAATTACCTTCGAAAGAAATAATCCTTCAGGATAGTACAGATTTTAAAAGGATGGAGCTTCAGGAATATAATGAAGCTTATTATCTAACCGAAAGATGGAATAGAGGTTTTGGTTTTCCGCCCGAAGAAATTAATCTTCAAACCCCTCAGTCGGCTTTAGAACATTTTATAGTAAACTCCAGGAATAAGAATTATGAATTAGCAGCTTATGCCTTGAATTTTAATCTTTTCCCTGATGATCTTACCAAAGAGGAAGCAGCAATCATTGCCGAAAAATTATATTTTGTTCTGGATCAACGGGTTTCGCTTAGCTGGGGCGAGCTTTCAGACAGACCAGATGGACAAATAGATATTAGTACCTCTACCAATAAAGCAGTAGCCGGTAAACCGAGGCGAAGTATAGATTTTGGTAAAGCAGACCTTGAGGGAAGAGATGCTGTTTTCAGGTTACAAAGAATAAAATTAAAAGATAAAAGCCCTATCTGGCTCATTTCTTCTCAAACCGTCGAGAACACCGAGCCATTATACCAGAGCTATGGTCCGCGAAAACTTGATAAAATGATTCCTGAATGGATCAGTTTTCAAATATTCAATATTCCTGTTTGGAAGTTAGTAGGTACCCTTATTCTTATCCTACTTTCTTATTTTACTGCCAAACTTTTTACTTTTTTAATCCGTAAAATTTTTGCAGGAACTAATAAATATTGGATAAAAAACATTGCATACAGGCTCGCCTCTCCTGCCGGTGGAACCGTAGGGATACTTGTTTTTTACGTGCTATTAGATAATTTAATTTCCTTTTCGGGTCCTCTTGCCCGGGGATTTTATGCTGTCTTATTAATTGTACTAATAGGAATGTTTACCTGGCTTGTAATGAGAATAATAGATTATATCATGGATTTCTTCGCAGTGCACAAGATCGATGATATAAATAAGGAGGAAAACGAAGAGGATAAACGAATGCTTACCTATGTTTCAGTAGGAAGAAGAATCTTTATTTTTATAGTTGTGATCGCTGGAGCATCAGTTATCCTTTCACAATTTCCATCACTTGAAAAACTAGGCATTTCTATGATGGCTTCAGCAGGAATTGCAACAGTAGTGGTTGGTATTGCAGCGCAGAGTACGTTGGGAAATATTATCGCCGGGGTACAAATAGCTTTAACAAAGCCAGCCAGAATTGGTGATGCAGTTATTATCGAAGACTCGTATGGTTTTGTAGAAGACATAACCTTTACCTATATGGTAGTTAGAACCTGGAACTTAAGAAGAAAAGTTATCCCACTTAAAACCGTAATATCTGAGAGTTTTGAAAATCTCTCTATGACAAACTCTCAAAAAATAGGGCTGGTTGAAGTTTATGCAGATCACAGAATAGACGTATCTAAAGTAAGAGCCAAGTTTGAAGAATTAGTAAGAAACTCAGAAAAATGGGATGGTGATGAAGATCGTGCGCCATTGGTACAGGTTTCAGAAATGGATGATAAAGCTGTTAAAATCCGTTGCTTATGCAGTGCTAAAGATTATCCTACTACCTGGGATCTACATTGCGAACTAAGAGAAAAGATCGTGAAATATATTGCCGAACTTGAAAATGGTTTTTATTTAACGAAAGAAAGAGTTGAATTGGAAGATCAAAGAAAAACCAAGTGATTCTCGAAAACCTTATAGGTTAAACTCTGTTATCAAATTTTTGATTTTCAGCATATTGATTAACTTTAGAAATCAAAAGTCCTGAAATTTCCACAAAGGCAGATAAATAAAATTATTATGAATTCAGACCCTTTATTGTTCAGGTATATTCTCGCCGGGGTTATTACTCTTCTCGTATGTTTTCTTATCGCTTTTTATATCCTGAAGAAAGTAGGCAAGGATCCAAGAAATATTTTGCCGGTAAATTTTGCACAAAGGGTTTGGATCCCACTTTTAATTTTTCTTGCTGCACTAATTCTAAAAATAGCGCTTTTAAGTAAAATATTTAGTTACGATTACACCTATGAAATCCTTAGGCCTATAAGTACACTGGCGTTAATTTTTAGTGCGACCTGGTTAATAATTCTAACCCTTAGAATTTTAAAAAATAGAATGCTAAGAAGGTATGATGTAAACTCTTCAGACAATTTAAAGGCAAGAAAAATTTATACCCAGTTCAACGTACTTGAGAATATAGTCATCTTTATAATTATTATTCTTGCTATAGGAATCGCGTTAATGAGTTTTGAAAATATTCGATCTATAGGAGTAAGTGTATTAACCTCCGCAGGGATTGCGGGAATTATAATAGGGTTTTCGGCTCAAAAAGCTATTGGAACCTTACTCGCCGGTATACAAATTGCCTTTACGCAACCTATAAGATTACAGGATGCAGTAATTGTTGAAGGCGAGTGGGGATGGATTGAAGAAATTACGCTTACCTACGTGGTGATAAAAGTTTGGGATAAGAGACGTTTGGTTGTTCCTTCTACTTACTTCATTGAAACACCATTTCAAAACTGGACTAAGAATTCAGCAGATCTTTTAGGAACCGTCTTCATTTACACCGATTATACTGTACCGGTGGATAAGATAAGAGAAGAACTGGATAGATTGCTTAAAATCACTCCACTTTGGGATAAAAAAGCTAAAGTAGTCCAGGTGACCGATGCTACTGACAGGTCTATGGAAATCAGAATTTTGGTAAGTGCCAAAGATTCTCCTACCGCTTTTGATTTACGCGTGTTTATTAGGGAGAAAATCATAGATTTTCTTAAAGAGAATTATCCAGAAAGTCTCCCTAAAAGCCGCGTTTCAATTAATAAAGAAGATGGTAAATGACCAATTTTTTTAAAACTCGCTAAGCCAGCTTTCTTCTGCTGATGTTCCTATACTAAAATTGGCAGCAGTTTCTATTAAGGCTAAGTGGGAATAAGCCTGGGGAAAATTACCAAGCAAGCGTTTCGTTTCAAAATCTATATCCTCACTAAATAAGCCAAGGTGATTGCTATAGGATAATAACTGATCGAACATCTTTTTTGCCTTCTTTTTCTCTCCTATTTTAAACAGACTGTCAATGAGCCAGAAAGTGCAAATGGTAAAAGAAGAGCTTGGTTCTCCAAAATCATCTTTATTTTTATAACGATACATTAGGCCATCTTTGCATAGTTCCTTTTCAGTTGCCTGAACTGTGCTCACAAACCTCGGATCTTTAGCCTCTATAAATCCATATTGCTCCATTAATAAAGTTGAAGCATCTAAATCTGTAGACCCGTAGAATTGAGTGTAAGCCTGTACCTCTTCATTCCATCCATTTTTATAAATATCATTATAAATTTCTGCACGCAGTGATTTCCAATGTGAATCGTTAATCCCCATTCTTAAAACTTCTCCAATCTTTATCGCCCGGTCAATAGCTACCCAGCATAGAAGTTTTGAAAATACAAAATGCCGGTCTTCGGTACGTAATTCCCAAATTCCCTTATCGGGTTTCTTCCAATTTTCCTCCACGATACTTACTATTCCGCGTACTACGGTCCACAGTTCTTCAGAATTCTCCAAAGAAGTTTCAAATTGGTTGAATTGCTGATAGATCACCTCCATCAAAATCCCATAGATATCATTTTGTTTCTGAATGTATGCGGCATTACCGGTTCTTACAGGATGTGAATTCTTATACCCAGATAAATGATCTAAAATATGTTCGGTTAATTCTTTTTCGCCATTTATCCCATACATAATTTGGATCTTTTCATCCTTATCAGGTATAATATCAATGATAAACTGAAGAAAATCTTTAGCCGATTTTATATGTCCAAGTCCGGCCATAACTTTAATAACCATAGAGGCATCTCGAATCCAACAGAAACGATAATCCCAGTTTCTCTCTTCCCCGATGGTTTCGGGTAAAGAAGTGGTTGCCGCTGCTAAAACTGCACCTGATTTTTTGTAACTAAGGCATTTTAAAACTAAAGCACTACGCATTATTTCATTTTCATAATGAGTATAACGGGTAGTCTTTGCGCTCCAATTCATCCAGTAGGTCTTGGTACGCTGAAATTTTAAATAAGAACGATCTAAAGTTTGTGTAATAAGCTTTTCGTGATATCCTAAAAGGCAATAAGCGTTTCCGGTTAATTCTATCTCGTTTTGTTCTAAAATATCATTAAGATCCAAACTGGAGTAAAAGAATAAAGAATCGTATTTCCCTTCCTTGGTATGACTTTTAATGTAATTTCCTTTATGATCATTATATGTTTTTTCTCTAGAAAAGTCTAAACGGGGATCGTATTTTATTCTGAATTTAGGTTTTCCACTAATTAAACGTATGAATCTTATTACATCTGGCGGGGCATAAAAGGAACCGTCTTCTCTTGGATAGCGCGGCATAAAATCGATTATTTGGAACGAATTTTCCCCATCATCAAACAGCGTGTTTAAAATATTGGTTTCCCATAAATATTCCTGGGTAATTTTATAAGAATCATCTACAATAATCTCAAAACTCCCTCCACGTTCTTCATCCAGCAACTTTGCAAAAACGGCTGATGAATTAAAATTGGGCAGGCAACACCAATCTAGCGAACCTGTTTTTGATACCAATGCAGCGCTTTTACAATTTCCTATAATACCATAATCTAAATTCTCCATATACTCTTAAAATTCTTTAAAAAGACTTGTCGTGTAAAATGATTTTCGGAAATTTAAGAAAAATCAATTTCGCAACAACAGCATTCACATATAATTATGAGTAAGACGATAATAATTTCCAACCGATTACCATTACAAATTAACCTGGAAGATGAGCATTTGGAAGTCACTCCAAGTGTAGGAGGTCTTGCAACCGGCTTAAAATCATTCCATAAAGATGGTGATAGTATTTGGATTGGCTGGAGCGGACTTACAAAAGAGGAAATTCCTGAAAACCTATTGGATGATGTTAAAGCAAAAGCCCGTAAAGAAGATTGTGTTGCTGTAAATCTTAGCGAAGCTGAAATTGAAGGTTTTTATTATGGTTTTAGTAATCGTTGTATCTGGCCCCTATTTCACTATTTTATGGAATACACTGAAGCCGATAAAGATCACTGGGAAATTTATAAAAGCGTAAATAAAAAATATGCCGATGAAGTTCTGAAGCATTATGAAGAGGGAGATGAGATTTGGGTACACGATTACCAATTGCTTTTAGTACCTAATATGATTAGGGAAAAACAACCTGAAGCAATTATTGGTTTTTTTAATCACATTCCATTCCCTTCCTATGAAGTTTTTAGAACCCTACCCTGGCGTGATGAAGTTCTAAAAGGGGTATTGGGAGCAGATTTAATTGGTTTTCATACTTATGACTATGAACGACATTTTTTAAGTTCAGTAAGTCGTATTTTGAGGCACCAGGTGAATTTTAATGAGATTACGCTACCCGAAAGAATTGTAAAGGTAGACTCTTTTCCTATGGGAATAGACTATAATAAGTTTGAAGATGCCGCCCAAAATCATTTCAAAAATACTGAAGAACAGCGCACAGAATTACAACGGCGCCTGGATCATCATTCCAATGAAACCCCTGAAGCTAAACTTATTTTAAGTATAGATCGTTTAGATTACACAAAGGGAATCGCTAACAGGATTCGAGCATTCGAATATTTTCTAGATAACCATCCACAATTTATTGAAAAAGTGAGACTGGTAATGCTTGCAGTTCCATCAAGGTCTAATGTTCCACAGTATCAACGCTTAAAAAGAGAAATAGATGAATTAGTAGGTAGAATAAATGGTAAATTCTCTACAGTTAGTTGGACACCTATTTGGTATTTCTACCGCTCCTTGCCATTCGAAAATTTAATTGACCTCTATACCAGTTGCGATATTGCGTTGATAACGCCAATTAGAGATGGTATGAACCTGGTGGCCAAGGAATTTTTAGCTACTAGAATAAACCAAAACGGGGTACTTATATTAAGCGAAATGGCTGGTGCTGCACATGAAATGAATGAAGCTTTAATTATTAATCCTAATAATTTTGAGCAAATTTCAGAAGCTTTGATTCAGGCTATCGAAATGCCGGAAGAAGAACAGCAACAACGCAATAAAACTCTTCAAAAAAGATTGAAGCGGTATAGCGTAGAAAAGTGGGCCAATGATTTTATGAAAGCGTTGCGCGATACCAGTCAGGATCGTGATAGTTTTAAGGCTACAAAGGTTTCCTCTAAGGTTTCTGATGAAATTATTGAGAAATTTAAAAATGCCAAAAAAAGAATTCTATTTCTAGATTATGATGGAACACTGGTAAATTTCACAGATAAACCTGAAAATGCAAAACCAGACCAGGAATTAATAGATTTAGTTCATAAGTTGAATCAGTCTGAAAATACCGATGTAATTCTTATAAGCGGGCGTGACAAAAACACTCTCGGCTCCTGGTGGCAACAAACTCCTGTAGAACTTATTTCTGAACACGGTGTATGGATGCGCCAAAAAGATAGCGAATGGGAGCTATCTGAAAATGTAAACAACGATTGGATGAGCGCCGTGAGGCCGGTAATTGAAACTTTTGTAGATAGAACACCCGGTACTTTTATAGAAGATAAAAACTATTCTTTGGCCTGGCACTATAGAAAAGCCGATCCGGAGCTTGGAGAAATTAGGGCGAATGAGCTTTCTAATGTTTTAAAAGAACTGATCTCCAATCGAGGACTAAGTGTTCTGGAGGGAAATAAAGTATTGGAAATAAAAAGCAGCGGAGTAAATAAAGGAAAAGCTGCTAATAAAAAACTGGGAAATATAGACTACGATTTTATTTTTGCCATTGGTGATGATTGGACAGATGAATATATGTTTGAAGAATTACCCGAGGTCTCGTTTACGGTCAAAGTTGGAATGAAAAAAACCAGCGCGCGCTTTTACGTAGAAGATACCGCTAAAGTAAGGGATATTTTAAAAAATTTCGCTGAAAATTCTTAGGATCTAAAAATGTTAAATTCATTTGCATTTTCCAAAAAAGTTTATGCATTACTTAACTCCAAAAATATGGCAAATGACCTTTTATCCTGTAATTTTACATCAAACAATTACAAACCAATATTTAAAACTTAAATCGATGAAATCAGGAAAAATGCTATTAGGATTAATATCAGGTGCAGCTGCAGGAGCCGCACTAGGATTATTGTTTGCCCCTAAAAAAGGAGCAGATACTAGAAAGGCGATTTCAGATTCAAGCAACGAAGCTATAGAAGGAACAAAAGGAAAATTTAATGAGTTTTCTGATTCCCTAAATCATAAAGTTGACGCCTTAAAGAATAAAACGAAAGCTAGTCTTTCAAAAGCTGAACAAAAAGCTAACGAAGCAAAAGCTGAAATTAAAAATATGAAAGCAAGCTAGTTTTTAAGTTAATTAGAATACAATATAAAATCCCGGCAACTTTGCCGGGATTTTTTTGTTTAGTATTTCATCAAAATCGTAATTATTTGTGATATCACAGAAACTTTGGGTATTTTAGAAGCTTAAACCACATTTTATATGATTAAAAATATATCCACTCTTACCCTACTCCTATTTTCAGGATTAATTTTTCAACAAACAAATGCACAAACAGATCAGCGCATCTATGATATTATTGAAAAAGTTTCAGCCGATAGTATAGAGGCCGATATACGCAAACTTGCAGGTTTTGGCACCAGGAATACCTTTAGCGATACAGTATCTGAAACCCGTGGAATAGGCGCAGCACGAAGATGGATAAAATCTGAATTCGATTATCTTTCCAAAAACTGCGATAATTGTCTTGATGTTTTTTATCAAAAAGATTTTGTCACTACCGATGATGGTGATCGGATTCCGCATGATGCCTGGGTAGTGAATGTGGTAGCAGTTCAGAAGGGAACCAAGTACCCTAACCGATATATTATTATGAGCGGCGATATAGATTCTCGCGCCAGTAATACAATGGATTACGAAACCGATGCTCCCGGGGCTAACGATAATGCAAGCGGAATGGCAGGTGCTATGGAGGCAGCCAGGGTTTTATCTCAATATGAATTTGAAAGCAGCGTGGTATATGTAGGACTATCTGGAGAAGAACAAGGTCTTTTTGGAGGAAAAGGACTAGCCGAATATGCCAAAGAAAACAATTGGGAGATTATTGGAGTTTTGAATAATGATATGATTGGAAATATTGAAGGAGTAGATGGCGTAATTGATAACCGTACTTTCAGGATATTTTCAGAACCTGTTCCACCAAATGAAACAGATAGGGAAAGAACTATGCGCAGATTTTACGGCGGAGAAGTTGATGGCATTTCTCGTCAGCTTGCTCGGTATGTTCATAAGACTACAGAAACCTATATGCCCGAAATGAACCCAATGATGATCTATCGTTTAGATAGGTTTGGTCGCGGTGGCCACCATCGTCCGTTTAACGACCTTGGCTTTGCAGGAATTAGAATTATGGAAGCACACGAGAATTATAACCGCCAACACCAGGATATTAGAACTGAAGATGGGATTGAATATGGGGATGTGGTAGAAGGTGTAAATTTTGATTATGCCGAAAAACTTACCGCGGTAAACGCTATAAATATGGCAAGCCTGGCCTGGGCCCCACCGGCACCAAAGAATGTTGAAATTGGGGGAATTGTAGAACCTTCAGCAAAACTAAGATGGGATAAAGTTGAAGGTGATATTGCCGGTTACAAGATTTACTGGAGAGAAACCACCGAAGCACAATGGCAATACTCTCGTTTTGTAGGCGATGTAAATGAATTTACGCTAGAGGGAATTGTAATAGACAACTATTTATTTGGTGTTGCAGCCGTTGGAAAAGATGGCCACGAAAGTGTAGTAGTTTTTCCTTCAGGAGTTTTCCGTTAGGATAATTCACTAAAAACTTAAGATATGAAACATTTAAATCGCGTACTGGTTTTGTTTTCCTTATCCTTCTGTCTTTTTTCCTGTGGAAATAAAAAAGAGGAAAATAAAGATAAAACAGATGAGTTAGTAGTTCAAACTGATTCTGTCGCTGACACTCCAAAAACTGAAGCTGAAGAGCTTTCAGAGTCACCAAGACATCACGAGTGGGTGACATTATCTCATGGGGAACGAGAATTCCAGGCTTTTGTAGTTTATCCGGAAACCAGCGAAGCTGCAAAATCGGTTATCGTTATTCACGAAAATCGTGGTTTAAATGATTGGGCAAGATTATTTGCTGATAAACTAGCTGCAGCCGGTTACCTGGTGATTGCACCAGATTTAATTTCAAATACCCAGGGTAAACGTCGTACCACCGATTTTGAAAATCCCGATGCAGCAAGAGATGCAATTTACGCTTTGGATTCTGAGCAGGTAACTGCAGATCTTGACGCTGCTTTTAAATACATTAAAGAAGATTCTGCTTCTACGGGCGAAGTTGCGGTAATTGGATTTTGTTGGGGTGGTTCACAAACTTTCAGGTACGCTACCAATAACCAGGAAATTTCTTCAGCCCACGTTTTCTACGGAACCGGACCCGAAGATGCTTCAGCAATCGCCAATATTTCTGCTCCTGTCTATGGATATTATGGTGGTGATGATAATCGTGTAAATTCCACGATTGAAACCAGCGAAAAATTGATGAACGAAGCCGATAAAACCTATAAATACGAAATTTATGAGGGAGCCGGCCACGCATTTATGCGCAGCGGTCACCAACCGGATGCAAAAAAAGCAAATAAAGAAGCCCACGATAAAGCCTGGAACCGACTTAAAGATCTTTTGCAATAGCGAATAATGGTTAACAGTTAATAGCCTACTTCTTTATTTACAAACGTTTAATTCTTGATATATACTTAAAAAGGGTATTCCGTATGGAATGCCCTTTTTTGCTTGAAAACTAATTAACAATAGTTTGGGCAAACCTTAATAATAATAAGTAACAATATTCTTTAACTTTAGTGATCTAACCATTCAAAACTAATATTATGGCAGAAATTAAAATTGAAAAGAAGAAACCTATTTGGCCCTGGATTATCCTCGGCCTAATAATCCTCGCATTAATATTATATTTCGTGATCGACGATGACAACGACGATGATGACTTTAATGAAGAAGAAAACATCGAACAGGTTGCCACACCTATGGAAAGTGAAGACGATGCTGAAACCGTTAACTGGGAAGAAGACAAGCTTTCCGGTGATGAAAGTGTTTCTAAATACCTTACCCATATTGGTGACCAGGAAAAAATGAGCATAGACCACGATTATAGTAGTCAAGCCTTAGTATATCTCATCAATGCTCTGGAGAACAGATCAGAAGAGGCCAATATTGATACTGAGGTTGAAATTCAGGAATTAAAAAATGATGTGAGGGATATAAAAGAAGATCCACTAGCGCTTACCCACGCAAATACTATTAACGATGTGGGTAGCAAAATTGTAGATCTTATGGAGAAAATGCAGGAAGAAAAATTTCCAGGCATCTCTCAGGATGTAGAGGAAGTAAGAACGACATTACAAAATATTGAGCCATCAACTCCTACCCTTAATCAAAAAGATGCAGTTAATTCTTTTTATAAAGAAGCTGGCGATGTAGTACAGAATATGAAAATGAGCTAATTAAAAATTAAAAAGATTATGGCAAATAATGATAATAATAACAGAAATAGAGAGAAACATTTGTTCTACCTAAATGAACTTTCAGATTATAAAGTTGCAAGTGACGATCCAGACGTTCGCGGCTGGAAAGTAAAAGATGTAGACAACCGGGTTATTGGCGAAGTGGATACTCTTCTTGTAAATAAAAATACAGAACGTGTAGTGTACTTAAGTGTAGAAGTAGACAAGAGTATCCTTGAGGCAAATCATGATCCTTACCGATCTTCTGCAAGCGAAGGAGTCCATGAATTTGTAAATAAAAAAGGCGAGGAACATCTCATTATTCCTATTGGTCTTGTAAAATTAAATGAGGATGACAAGTTTATTTATACCGACAAGGTGAACCACAGAACTTTTGCCGAAACCAAAAGAACGAAGAAAGGCGCAAATATAGACAGGGAATATGAGGAAGTAGTTTTAGCATCTTATAATAGAGGTAATACAGCTTCAGATACTCCTAAAAAAGATGAATCGAGGCAGTCTCAATTTAAAGAAGATCCTGCTACTAAGAAAAGCCATCATCAGGAAACTGATCTTCGAGATTCAGATGTTTCACGTAACGAGCCTGCCAAGCCGGAGAAAGCTGGAGAAAACAGTAAAATTAAGGATGATCATAATTCTTCAAATACTAAGAAAACGAGTATCTCGAACGAAAAAGAAAAAGGTTCCACTCCCGATACTTCCCAGTCTAAAGCAGGGGCTACCTCTCATAAAAGGGATGCAAGCGAAGATGACGACTTCTATAACAAAAAAGAATTCGATGATAAAAATTATCGCAAAAGAAAATAGATTACACAAGGGAAACTAAAAAGTTTCCCTTTTTTTTAATCAATCAATGAAAGCTGAACACGTTTTTTGCCTTCGTCTACCGAGAGAACGGTAACTTCCAGTTCCTGATTTAATTTTACCACAGCATTCACATCGCTAATAAATTCATTGGTAAGTTTAGAGATATGTATAA
>DATFJA010000252.1:0-10190 GCA_035269545.1 Salegentibacter sp. | reverse complement strand
GCTGCAAAGATAGTTTTTTCTAAATAAAATCATACCTCTCTTAAAATAACTTTTTTGAAGCTTATTAAAGCCGGCAAAAATTCATCTAAAAGTATTATTTTAAAAAGAAAAAATCCCCTCTGAAAAACTTCAAAAGGGATCTTTAAACTCTTATAATTTATTCTGAAAATTTACTCAACTGTAACAGATTTCGCCAAATTCCTAGGCTGATCTACATTCTTCCCAAGCAATACCGCGATATGGTATGACAATAACTGAAGTGGAATAGTTGTTAGAAGCGGCGTTAATGGCTCTAAAGTTTCAGGCACTTCAATTACATGATCGGCAAGCTCTCTTACCTCCTCGTCACCTTCAGTAACAATAGCGATAATTTTACCTTTTCTAGATTTGATCTCCTGGATATTACTTACCACTTTTTCGTAATGACCTCTCTTGGTTGCAATAACCACAACGGGCATTTCTTCATCGATAAGCGCAATTGGGCCGTGTTTCATCTCGGCAGCAGGATAACCTTCAGCGTGAATATAGGAAATCTCCTTAAGTTTAAGCGCTCCTTCTAAAGCCACAGGGAAATTAAATCCTCTACCTAAGTAAAGGCAATTCCTGGCGTCTTTATAAATATCGGCGATCATTTTTATATGTTCATCACCTTCCAATGCTTTTTCAATTTTTGAAGGAATGCGTTCCATTTCCTGCAAATAGGTCATAAACTCTGTATGAGAGATCGTCCCATTTTGTTTTGCAAGTTTAAGCGCCATTAAAGTAAGCACTGTAATTTGAGTAGTAAAAGCTTTAGTTGAAGCAACCCCAATTTCAGGCCCCGCGTGAGTATAAGCACCCGCATGAGTTTCCCTTGAAATTGAAGAACCAACCACATTACAAACTCCAAAAGCGAACGCGCCTTTTTCTTTAGCAAGTTTTATAGCAGCCATTGTATCGGCCGTTTCTCCACTCTGGGAAATTGCTATAATTACATCTTTTTCTGAAATTATAGGGTTACGATACCTGAATTCTGAAGCATATTCAACCTCCACTGGAATTCTCGCAAGTTCTTCGAAAATGTATTCAGCAACCAAACCGGCGTGCCAGCTGGTTCCACAGGCAACGATAAGGATTCGTTTTGCATTGGCAATACGCTCCAAATTATCGTCTACCCCACCCATTCGAATTATACCTTCATCAGCAAGCATTCTACCACGGTAGGTGTCTTTTATCGCTGTAGGTTGCTCGTGAATTTCTTTGAGCATGAAATGCTCGTATCCACCTTTTTCAATTTGCTCAAGATTAAGTTGAAGTTCCTGGATATAAGGATCTACCAAAGTATCATCCTTAATCTTTCTAACCTTAACTTCTTTACCTGTTCTCACAACAGCCATTTCCCCGTCTTCCAGGTAAATTGCATTATTGGTATATTCTATAAATGGAGATGCGTCTGATGCGATAAAAAACTCATCCTCTCCAACGCCAATAGCCAGAGGGCTACCTAAACGAGCCACTACTATCTCGTCCGGTTTCGTCTTATTATAAACCGCAATTGCGTAAGCTCCAACAGTTTGGTTCAACGCAATTTGAACTGCTTTACCAAGTTTTACACCTTCGTTTATAATCACATCTTCTATAAGATTCACTAAAACCTCGGTATCAGTATCACTTTTAAAAGTGTAACCACGAGTTTTCAACTCTTTTTTAAGCGCATCGTAATTCTCAATAATTCCGTTGTGAATTATTACAATATCACCGGAATTTGAATAATGAGGATGACTATTCACATCATTTGGCTCCCCATGCGTTGCCCAACGTGTATGGCCTAGCGCAACATTTCCATTGGTGGTAATAGTATTTTCAAGTTTCTCTTTTAGATCGGCAACTTTACCTTGTGTTTTACACATTTTAAGTTCTTCTCCATCATAAAGGGCAATCCCCGCACTATCGTATCCACGATACTCAAGTCTCTGGAGTCCTTTCAGGACAACGGGATATGCATCCCTATGCCCAATATATCCTACAATTCCGCACATAGTATATTGGTATTATTTAATTAATCTCTGTATAATATATTCTAAGCTTTAGTCGCTTTTCTTCATCATTTGATAGGTTACCGTGCAAAACGGTTCCTTCTGGTGTGATCACCCCCATAGCCGGGAAAAACTCTATATCCTCAGTATTTCGAACGGCTGAGTTATTGGAGATATTTATATTTTGAGTTACAGCCAAACCTAATCTTACATTCTCTGCTTCATCCTCAATGATATTAGTAACATGCCGTGTTACATTCAGCTTATAACGAATTCCGTTTTCATTCTCATCCCTCTCCAACGGTGTAGAAAAAGAAGAAAGTGAGGTGGCCGGATTGTTCTCGTTCCCATCCTGAACAAAATTGAGTGCAAAATTATAATCGGCAATTATTCTATTATTATCTAAATCGTAGAGATATAGACGTGTTGGCTCATTAATTTCGCTCGCAAAATCCTGATCTACGTAAAAAGTAAGATTAGCTTCGTTAATAAGCCAATTATTTTCTCTAAAAGCTGCTATTTGTTCTTCATTTTCAAAAAGTTCAACAACAGTTACGCTACCCTCACCTCCGTCAAGAAAGAGTTTTTGGGCTCCCGTATCTTCATTCGATTCCTCGATAGCTTGTAAAACATCTCCGGGATATTCTCCTTCAAATGTATTTACAATAGTGCTCCCCAAGTTTAACTTGTAATTTCTGGGCTTTCTTATTATTTCAGTATTGCCATCATCTGTAGTAGTCTCTACCTCGTTTGTATAAAACAGCTCAATTCCAGCATTTGAATCCTGAATATTAAATAAAATCATTGTACCGTCTTCCTCAAGAGGTTCAGCCTTAATGAACATTCCGCGTAAGTAATTCTTGAAATTATTATTGTTACTCAACATACTGGATCCTTCTTTTTCTATGATTTTTTGCTGAAAATAATCTACCGGAAGCTTAACTCTTAAAGCAGGCCCTGAAGTGATAGTGTCCTGAACACCTTCTGCATTCTCTTCGTAAGAAACAATAGCTCTTGGCGACGGTATAAAATTATCATTTTCGTAAATCACATCCCCAATAAGGTTTTGCTCAAATAGGTCTTGTTGATCTGAATAATAACGCTGTCTATCCTGAAAATCTGCAGCAGGATCTAAATCGTTTAGATAGTAATTAGACTCCTGAACTGAGATTTTAATTGGTGTATTCCCATAGACTGAATCCAATACGTACTCTATATTTCCGTCTTCATCCAAATCACCTTCTGTACTAAAATAAGGAATGGTTAAAACCACGCTATCAAGTTCTGGCTCAACTCCAAAAGTAGGATTATTGGTAGGCAAAGAAACCTGGCTTAGCATACTTGCGGTTGTTTGACCGTAAATTGGGTGATTGTAAACACCCAGTAAATAATTGCCAAGGTTATTAGTTTGAACTGAATTGATCTTTTTACTGTAAGCTGTCACCTCAACCTCCTCTAACTCAAGATTACTTGAATTTTCAATAATTTCACCGCCAACGGTACTATACTCATCATCACAGGCCACAAAAGTAAAAACAACAACGAGTAAGGTTGCTGTTTTATACATCATTCTCATTAAATTCATTCGATAAAATTTCTATTCAGATAAAACTTCGTTAGTGTAAAAATCCTGGTAAGCCTGGCTAAACTCTTCCCTATTTTTATAAGGAAGTAACGGCTTATTAAGCTTACTAAGGTATTTTGATAGATCATCAGGAATATTCTCACCCGCGGTGATAATAGCATCTGAATGATCTGCTGCAAGCTTCATTAAATTAACAAAGTTTGGGGTTTTTAGATGTTTTATATCCTCTTTCTCCATTCCGTCATACAATACTTTCTCCTGCATATCTTCATCTAACGTTCCTTCGAAGTCTTGATTGTATATAGAGGTAACAATTTTCGCGCCACTAAACAATGGCTCGTTACCATAATATCTTCTAAGATACAGGGGCAATAAGGATGCCAGCCAGCCGTGCACGTGAATGATATCGGGAGACCAGTTTAATTTCTTAACGGTTTCTATTACTCCTTTTGCAAAAAAGATAGCACGCTCGTCGTTATCGTCGAACAAATTTCCTTCTTCATCGGTAAGTGTAGCTTTTCTCTTAAAATAATCTTCGTTATCTATAAAGTAAACCTGCATTCTTTCCTTTGGAATAGAAGCCACTTTTATAATTAATGGCATATCCAGGTCATTAATCACCAAATTCATCCCTGAAAGTCGTATCACTTCGTGAAGTTGATGACGACGTTCGTTGATATTACCAAACCGGGGCATAAAAATTCTGATTTGCCCTCCAATATTGTTTACCATTTTTGCGGCTTCAAAAGACGTTGATGATATTTCGGTTTCGGGCAGGTAAGGAATAACTTCAGATGATACGTATAATATCCTCTTATCTTTCATAAATTGATGGCTTTAATTGCGATTGCGAACAAAAAACACGCAAAATTACAAAAATTTATGCAGATTGCTAGTAATATATTAAGTTTGCACGCTGTTAATTTTATAATAAAATGCAGGTTTTCAAAGAAAAAACCCCTTTAAAAGCGGCGATTGGAGCCGCGAAATCTAATGCCAAAACCATTGGTTTAGTCCCTACTATGGGTGCTTTACACCAGGGTCATCTATCATTAGTGAACCAGGCTTTAGAAGTTTGCGACCAGGTGATTATTAGCATTTTTGTTAACCCTACCCAGTTTGACAATCCGGCTGATCTGGAGAAATATCCACGCACTCTAGCCGAAGATATTAAACTCCTTGAACAGCTTAGCCCTAATCTTTGGGTTTTCACCCCTACCGCCAACGAATTATACGGTGAAAATATTAATTCTGAGCAATTTAATTTTGATGGGTTAGAGCAAGTAATGGAAGGAAAACATCGAAATGGACATTTTGACGGAGTGGGAACCATTGTTAAAAGATTGTTTGAAGTGATTACTCCGCATAAAGCCTTCTTTGGTGAAAAGGATTTCCAACAGTTACAGATTGTAAGAAAATTAATCGAAAAAACAGGACTTCCGGTAGAAATAATAGGTTGTCCTATTTTGAGAGAAGATAATGGTTTGGCAAGAAGTTCAAGAAACGAAAGATTAAATACAAGTGAGCGCGAAAAAGCTTCTTTTATTTATGAAACCTTGCTCAAAGCCAAAGAATTATTTGGCACAAAAAGTGCAGACTATATCCATAACTGGGTAAAAGACCAATTTGAGAACGATCCCGTTTTAAAACTGGAATATTTTGAAATTGCCGATACCCAAACATTAGAAAAAATTAACCGTAAAAGAAAAGGGAATACTTACCGTGCTTTTATCGCCGCCTATGTTGACGATATTAGGCTAATAGACAATATTGCCCTAAATAACGAGGAATAAACTATGCAAGTTCACGTAGTAAAATCTAAAATACATCGAGTAAAAGTTACAGGTGCCGATCTTAATTATATTGGAAGCATTACTATAGACGAAGATCTTATGGAAGCTGCTAATATAATTGAAGGTGAAAAAGTTCAAATTGTAAATAATAATAATGGTGAACGTCTGGAAACTTACGTTATCCCGGGACCTAGAAATACCGGAGAAATCACATTAAATGGTGCCGCAGCCAGAAAAGTAGCCAAAGGCGATATTTTAATCCTAATTGCTTATGCTATTATGGATTTTGAAGAAGCCAAAACATTTAAACCTTCCCTTGTTTTCCCTAACGAAGAAACTAATCTTTTGAGCTAGTTAATTGAACAAGAGAATAGTCAAAATACTAAAAATCATACTCCCATTATTATTGGGAGTTTTTTTAGTATGGTATTCTCTCAAAAGCGCGACTCCTCTAGAAAGAGAAGAATTGTGGCAAAATATTTTAAATGCTAATCCCTGGTTTTTATTGCTTTCTATGATTTTTGGGGCGCTCTCACACCTTTCCCGTGCTTACCGGTGGAAGTTCATGTTAGAACCTATGGGTTACAAACCCAAATTACCCAATAGCTTTATGGCCGTGATGGCCGGTTACCTGGCAAATTTTGGCATTCCCAGATCTGGAGAAGTCTTACGAGCCGCCAGCCTTTCTTCTTACGAAAAGGTCCCCTTTGAAAAAGCTTTTGGAACCATAATTTCTGAAAGAATGGCCGATATTGTGGTTATGCTTATTATTACTGCAATTACCCTGCTCTTACAAACCGAATATTTGTTAGCTTATTTCGCAACCAATGACGTCAATCCTTTAGCTACCTTCGGGCTCCTTTTAGCCTTATTGGCGGTTGGTATTATAGTACTTCAATTTATTAAAAGGTCTCAACTTTCTTTTTTGGTTCGGATTAAAAAAATGGCTCGCGGACTTTTGGAAGGAATGCGCAGTATATTCAGAATGAAACAAAAATGGGCTTTTATCTTCCATACTTTGTTTATCTGGCTTATGTACATTTTAATGTTTTATGTCATCATCTTTGCAGTACCGGGAATGGAAAATACCGATTTTTCTGTGGTTATGGTCGCATTTGTGGTTGGTTCTTTTGCGATTTCGGCAACCAATGGCGGAATTGGCGTTTACCCGGTAGCAATTGGCGCTATTCTAGTTGTTTTCGGAATTACTAAACAAAACGGAGAGGCTTTTGGCTGGATCACCTGGGGGACTCAAACCCTGATGGTACTGATCTTAGGCGGACTTTCCTTCATTTTTCTTCCTATTTTCAACCGTAAGAAATAATCTATATCTTGTGTTGGTTAAACAATACCCAACACCTATGATAAAAAAACTACTTATTTTTGTGCTTTTAGCGGCTCCGCTACTAAGTTCAGCACAAACTCTTTACGAAACGATCTCTTCCGAAAAACTCGGCGAAACAAGAGAAATCAAGATTCAATTACCACGAAACTACGAGGAAAACACCGAAAAAACTTATCCGGTGATCCTGGTTCTCGATGGAGATTATCTTTTTGAACCTATGGCCGGTAATGTAGATTACTACTCTTATTGGGAAGATGCTCCCCAAATGATCGTAGTAGGCGTTAACCAAAGCAAGTCCCGTATGGACGATGCTTATTATGAAGAGCGCAACTATTTGCCGGCAGATAAAGGTGCAGCCTTTTTTGAATTCCTGGGAATGGAACTTCTACAGCACCTGGATAATAAATACAGAACTGCAGATTTTAGAGTAATTGTAGGACATGACTACACTGCAAATTTCATCAATTATTATCTCCTGAAATCAAATCCAATTTTTGATGGTTACATCAACCTAAGTCCAGATTTGGCACCACCAATGGCCGATCGAATTAGCAATGCACTTAGAAAGGCTGAAACCAAAAAATGGCTATACCTGGCTACCGGTACAGATGATATTCCGCAGTTAAAAAAGGGAATTGAAGATTTAAACTCCCAGCTTGCTGCTATAGAAAACGATCTGGTAACTTACGAGTTCGATAATTTTGAGAATGCTACTCATTATTCCCTGGTTGGAAAAGCAATACCGGCCGCTTTGGAAAGCATGTTTAGTGTTTACAGACCTATAAGCAAGAAAGATTACAATGAGCTTTTATTACAAACCTCGGTATCTTCAGTTGATTTTTTAACCGAAAAATATGAAAGCATAAACGAGCTTTTTGGGATTCAGAAAAAAATAAGAATTAGTGATTTTATGGCCGTTCATAATGCGATTGAAAAAACAAGACGCTGGGACGATTATAAAGGTCTAAGCGATTTAGCTTACGACAATTATCCTGGAACTATGCTGGGCACTTACTTTGAAGCCCGCTACGAGGAGGAAACCGGCAATCCTAAAAAAGCAATGCGTACCTACCAAAATGCTTACGGACAGGAAAAAATCGCATTTCTAAATACCGATTTTATGCTGGCTAAAGCCGATGCAATTAAAAAAGATTTCGGTTATTAGCGGGAAAATTTAAAGCTAAATGGCCAAGGTTAAATCAACGTTTTATTGCCAAAATTGTGGGAGTCAATATTCTAAATGGCAGGGCAAATGCAGCTCTTGCGGCGAATGGAATACCATTGCCGAAGAAATTGTAGAAAAACCTGACAAAAAAGACTGGAAATCTCCTAGCGACAGGGAAGCAAAACGAACCGCCAAACCTTTAAAAATAGCTGAAATTGAAAACAGCCCCCAAAACCGATGGAATACCGGTAATAACGAACTGGACCGGGTTTTAGGCGGCGGACTTGTACCTGGATCGCTCACCCTACTGGGCGGTGAACCGGGCATAGGAAAAAGCACACTTCTCCTTCAAATTTCACTTCAATTAAACTACAAAGTTTTATACGTTTCGGGTGAAGAAAGTCAGCAGCAAATAAAAATGCGGGCAGAACGCATCAATCCGGTTGCGGCTAATTGCTATATCCTTACCGAAACCAAAACTCAAAATATCTTCAGACAAATTGAAGCGATAGAGCCCGAAGTGATTATAATAGATTCTATTCAAACCCTCCACAGCGATTATATTGAAAGTGCGCCTGGTAGTATTTCCCAAATTAGAGAATGCACCGCTGAACTCATAAAATTCGCTAAGGAAACCAATACACCGGTAATTTTAATTGGCCATATTACCAAAGAAGGAAGCATTGCCGGCCCAAAAGTGCTGGAGCATATGGTGGACACCGTTTTGCAATTTGAAGGCGACAGAAACCACGTATATCGAATTCTAAGAGCCCACAAAAACCGTTTTGGTTCTACCCACGAACTGGGAATTTACGAAATGCAAGGCAGTGGTTTACGCGAAGTAAGCAATCCTTCTGAAATTTTGATTTCCAAGAATGATGAAGATCTTAGCGGAACAGCAATTTCTGCCACCCTGGAAGGAATGCGACCGCTTATGATAGAAATCCAGGCATTGGTTAGCACGGCAGTTTATGGAACGCCGCAACGTTCCGCCACAGGTTATAATGTAAAAAGACTGAATATGCTATTGGCGGTTCTAGAAAAAAGAGCAGGTTTTAGATTGGGCGCCAAAGATGTTTTCCTAAATATTACCGGCGGAATTAGTGTTGATGATCCTGCTATAGATCTTGCCGTAATCGCTGCGATCTTATCTTCAAATGAAGATATTTCGATACCAAAAGATATCTGTTTTGCTGCAGAAGTTGGACTTGCAGGTGAAATTAGGCCTGTAACCCGCGTGGAACAACGCATTATAGAAGCCGAAAAACTTGGTTTTGCTTCAATCCTGGTCTCCAAACAAAGTAAGATCCCAAAAAGCAACTTCAATATTAATGTCGTAAGAGCGGCAAAAATTGAAGATGTGGTAAGTCACTTATTTGGATAAGCTCTAATACTCATAAAAACAGCACCAAAAACATCTTAGACCCTGAAACAAGTTTAGGGTGACGAACCTTTAGATAAGCAGCCCGACCTCATTTGCCAGGCGCAATTGTCACCTATGGCGCAGGGTTTGGATAAGTTTCGTGAACTTTGTTGATCTCTTCCAGAACTTCTCTGGAAAGATCTACATCTATACTTCCAATATTTTCCTCTAACTGTTTTATAGAGGTTGCTCCAATAATATTACTGGTTACAAAAGGTCGCGTATTCACAAAAGCCAGAGACATTTGTGCAAAATTCAAATTATATTTTTTAGCGATCTCGCTATAAGCACGGGTAGCTTTCACTGCTACTTCACCGGAATATCTTTTATACTGCGAAAATAATCCAAGCCTGGAATTAGGATCGATTCCATCTAAATGTTTCCCACTTAAAGTTCCCATGCCTAATGGAGAATAAGGAAATAAGCCCACATTTTCGCGATGAAGCACTTCGGTAAGTCCAACTTCATCTTTTCTATTCAGTAAATTATACGGGTTTTGCACTGTGATCATTTTTGGAAGGTCGTGCTTTCTGCTTTCTTCCAGAAAACGCATTACTCCGTATGGGGTTTCATTAGACAAGCCTACCTGCCGAATTTTCCCTTGTTTTACAAACCCGTTTAAAGTCTCCAATACCTCCTGAAAATTTTCTTCCCAGGCTTCATTCTCTTCGTGTTCGTAACCTAATTTCCCAAAGAAATTTGTATTTCGCTCCGGCCAGTGAAGTTGGTAAAGATCTATATAATCTGTTTGCAATCTTTTTAAACTCTTGTGTAAAGCATCGGTTACTGCATCCTTAGAAAAACCAAGGTTCTCCCTAATATGATCCATAGCATTTCCCGGGCCTACAACTTTTGATGCCAACA
>DATFJA010000251.1:0-5336 GCA_035269545.1 Salegentibacter sp. | reverse complement strand
CGGTTACGACGAAGATGGAAAGGTAATAATGCTTAAAGAAGGCACCAATAACCTTGTTTGTATTGCTGACGACCCTGGTATGAATGGTATTTCGGTAAGTTGTTATAATAAAAAACTTGAGCCTTTTATGTCTCGCGGCCGTGAACTGAAAGCTGAAGGTAAAGACATGATGCAACGCCGGGCAGTGCGCCAACAAGAGGTTGAAAGCGGAAAATTAAAAATGCCCGATGCACCCAGTATGACCTATATCCTTTCTGGAAAAGAAGAGAATTTAAATCGTGAAACAGGAGAGCTTAAAGATGCAAAATTGCGATATGTAATTTATATGCCTTACGCTACTACTGAGGAGACAGGACGTCCCGGCAAGCCGCATACTCCTGGAATGCCATGGCTTATGGATCCTGGAACACACCGCGCCCATATTATGATTACTCCGGCTGATAAAAATTAGACATTTTTATTGGAAAAGTTATTCCTGAATATTTTATTTCTTCTGTTTAAAGAAAAGTTGCGAAATAGGAATAAGCATTAATGCTGAAGTAAAAAACAGGATGAAAGATATTCTTAAATTAAAAAGATGGGCCAGGTATCCAACAAGTGGCGGCCCTAAAAGCATTCCTACAATAGCGTAGGTAGTAATTATAGAAATGGCCATTCCCGGGGAATATTTTGTAGAAGAACCCGCGAGAAGAAAAGTCATTGGAATTACAGCCGCCACTCCAATGCCTACTAAACAAAACCCGATTATTGCAGGCCAGAAATAAGGAAATACAATCATAAGTAAAACCCCTAAACATACCAGGGAGGCGCTTATGATGTAATTCTTTTCCATTCCTATTATTTCCACAATTCTATCTGAAAAGAAACGGGAAAGGGCCATAAAAACCATAAAAATCAAGTATCCCAGCGTAAAAATATCTTCATTAACAACTTCTTTAAAATAGACACCGCTCCAGTCAAACATTCCGCCTTCGGTGATTGCGGCAAGAAAAACTATAAAACCAAGATACATAGTAGGTTTATCGGGTTTTCCAAGCCGAAGTTTATTTCCCTGGGTAGAACGATCTTTTTTCAGTAGAAAAGAAAAAGCGGCAAAGGCTAAAATAAGAGTAAAAATAGCTACTGCCGGAAGATGCTTATAAATAGGAACATCTAATTTTACCAGTAAGGTAGAAAGTGCTACACCTAAAAGTCCGCCGGTACTCCAAAGACCGTGAAATGACCCTATAATCTTTCTTTTAAAAGCTTTTTGTAATGTTATGGACTGGGTATTCATCGCGATATTGAAAATTCGCATAGAAAAAGCGAAAGAAAAAATACCGATTATAAGTAAAATAAGATTATCGGCCAGTCCAATAATACTAAGCGATGCGGCTAAAAGAATAAAGGAAACAATTAGAGGATGTCTACTTTCAAAACGGGAAACCAACCATCCTGAAACCGGAAGTCCTACAAGAGAACTTATAGGCATCACCATAAGCAAGTTACCCAATTCTGCTTCGTTAAGATCAAAAGCCATTTTGATGTTGGGAATTCGCGAAGCCCAGGTAGAAAAGCAAAACCCCGATAAGAAAAAATAGGTGCTTAAGGCAATTCGCTGCTGGATTTCTGTTTTCATTTTCAAAACTTTCAGATCAATAAAATTGCTAATTATTATTTTCGGTAAACTATTTCGGAGCAAGCTCACGAAACATTATAATTGGAAAACACAATTTGAATTCTAGGCAATATTCGGAGCATTTAATCTTAATTATCGAGTGAAAAAATAAAACAAATTTTTGTGCCAACTCTCAAAAGATTAAAGTTCACGATGGCGGTAACGAATAGTTCTTAGCTTCCAGTAACCCATTTTGTAATATGCAAAAGCTACTATTGCAGCGATAAGGTTAGAAATAGGGAAAGCCCACCAGATACCTTCAAAAGATAGATCGGTATTATTGGATAAAACAAAGGCTGTTGGAAAACGAATAATCCAGAGCGCAAAAACTGAAATTAACAAAGATGCTTTTGTAAATCCAGCGCCATTAAATACTCCATTTAAAACCTGCTGCACCCCTAGTACGCCAAAACTGGGGGCCATGATTTTTATAAACAAAGACCCGTCTCTTATCACTTCCGGATCATTAGGTACGAAAAAAGCAGTTATAGGTTTGGCCAAAGCAAATAAAAGTAGTCCTATAGCAGTTAGCCCAAAAAACGCGATTTTAGTACTTAAGTTTCCAATCCTTTCGGCCCGCTTTATTTTCCCCGCTCCAATATTTTGACCAATTAAGGTGGTTGTAGCCATTGCAAACCCAAGGGCAGGAACTACTATTAAGCTCAAAATCCTACTTCCAATCCCGTAGGCGGCTACAACTTCACTACCAAAACTGGTTACCAGCATAACCATAACCGTCATCCCCGCTGCCCTGGTAGACATTTCCATACTGGATGGAATGCCGATTTTGAACATTTTTCTTGTCCAGGGAAAATCAAATTTCATCTTGTTAAAGTTTATTTTGATTCCTTTATTACCTCGAAAAAGAATCATTAAACCGGTTAAAGCAGATAGTCCCTGGGTAATTACGCTAGCTACTGCAGCTCCTGCCACACCAAAACCCGGGATAGGCCCGAAACCGAATATAAAAAGTGGATCTAAAATCAGGTTCAAAAAAACAGTCGCTAAAACTATATACATGGGAAGCAGCACATTTCCTATACCCCGCATTAAAGACTGAAATACGTAAAACATAAACAGAAAGATGAAGCCTACGGATGAAACTTTAAAATAGCTTACCGAATCGCTAAGAATTTCAGGACCTGCCCCTATAAGTTTCATCAATGGCTCGGAAGAAAAATAGCCCACAAAAGCCAGCAAAACCGAAACAAAAAAGATCACAAAAACCGTCTGGGATGAACTGTAATTCACCTGGTCCTGCTTTTCGGCTCCTTTATACTGTGAAACAATTACGGTTCCCGCCAGGGTTAATCCGGCACCTAGCGAAAGAATTAGAAAAAGAATGGGAAAACTTATACTTACGGCTGCCACGGCATCAGCCCCTAATCTACCCAACCAGAAAGTATCTATTAACTGGTAGGCAGTTTGCAGAATATTAGCCAAAATAATTGGCCAGGCTAGATTTGCCAGAGAGCTAAAAATCTTACCTTCAGTATATTTTATAGGTTGTTTTTTCTTCCGCAATTTCTTCAAAATTTAAGCTTTGCAAGTAAAGAAAAATATATCCCAACTTAGTGAACCAGCTTACTTTTAACCATTCCTTAAAAGTATTTCAAAAAAGTATCAAAAGAAGGCTTTTTAATGTCTTAAATATGCAATAAACTGATCTTCATCATACATAATCAAAATATTTCCTGTTAATTTTAAATGAATGTTGAACTATGAAGAATTAAAAATCAAGAAATCATGAAAGCCACTGTTTTATTAGAAGAACTCAATTGTGATAATTGCATTACATATCTTTCGCAAAAGCTCTCTAAAATTAAGGATATCTATGATATATCGGCTGACGAAAAAGCATCCAAGATTTCCTTTATATATAAATCAGAAGTTGCCGCATTGGAGGCTGTGAGGATTCTAAGCGCTTTGCGTAAGATGAGAAAAGAAGATATTAATATTGCCTAATTTTAAAAAACAAAAGATTATGAATTTACTGGGGATGATTGGAGGAACCTCCTGGCACTCTACCATAGAATATTACCGACTTTTAAATGAACTTGTAGGTGATAAAATTGGAGCACAACAAAATCCACCTTTGCTTCTATATAGTCTGAACGTAAAGCTAATGCGGGAAAACGATCCTGAAAAAATAAAAAATTCATATTTAGAAATTGCTCAGAAGCTAGAGAATGCTGGTGCCAAAGCAGTAATAATTTGCGCCAATACCCCGCATATGGTTTTCAACTTTGTGCAACCAAAAATTAATATCCCTATACTTCATATAGCCGATGCTATTGCTAAAGCTGCAAAACAAAAAGGCTTTAAAAAATTAGGACTTTTGGGAACGAGGCCAACAATGCATGGAGATTTCTTGCAGGGAAGATTAAGAGATAAGCACCAAATAGAAACACTGATTCCTGCTGATAATTTTATAGATGAAACCCACCGTTTTATTTCAGAAGAACTTACCCAGGGAAAATTTACCGATGCTGCAAAAAGCTTCTATTTAGAACAAATGCAATTACTGAAAGAGCGTGGTGCTGAAGCTATTATTTTGGGCTGCACCGAACTTCCAATGCTTATAACCGAAGAAGATACGGAAATCTCACTTTTAGATACCACGAAATTACACGCTGAAATGGCAACTGAATTTATCCTGAAAAATTAGAAAGTACTCTTTAGTTTTATATTAAGGAAAGCTTTTAGGGATTTATATTCTTAAAAATAAATAAAGGAAACAACCTGGTTTAACCCTACCTAAACCAGGCCGTAACCTTTTATCCCAAGTCAAATATTAATTCAAATATATCTTTATAGTAAATTAACCACAATACCCCAAAAAGGGTATATTTAACTATTCAGTCTAAAAATTCTTATTCCTAGTCCTTAATTTAAATGTGGTTGATAAGCAATCTATACTGTTTCAACAGCATTAGGGATTTATTATCTTTAATTTGAACCTATAAATCCGGAATATATTTTCAGAAGTAAATTTCCTAATACAAAACTCTGAATCTTATAGTTCCTTTTAGGCCTTTTAAGTCCTTGATAACGGCTTTATCGTAGCGCTTATCAATATCGGTTATCACGTACCCTATGGTCTCATTAGTTTTTAAATATTGCCCTTCAATATTAATATCGTGGTCGGCAAGGATTCTATTAATTTCCGCCAAAATCCCAGGCCTATTTTGGTGAATATGAATAAGCCTATGTGCGTTCTGAAGCACGGGTAATTGTAAATTTGGAAAGTTTACCGAATTTGTTGTGCTCCCGGTATTGATATATTCCATAATTTTTCCCGGAACAAAATTCCCGATGTTTTCCTGGGCTTCTAGTGTACTTCCACCAATATGAGGTGTAAGAATCACATTTGGTAAATTCCTTAATTCGGAAACAAATTCTTCATTATTTGTTTTTGGCTCCTGAGGATATACATCTATCCCGGCTCCCATTATTTTTCCGGCCTCAATATTCTTTTTTAGCGCCTTAATATCTACCACGTGACCTCTACTTAAATTTAAGAAGATCACTCTATCTTTCAAATAACCAAATTCCTTTTCGCTTATAATGTTTTTATTCTCCTTTCTTCCGTCTACATGAAGTGTAATAATATCAACGGTTTCCAAAAGCTCTTTAAGAGAATTACATTTGGTAACATTCCCCATTGGTAACTTCTCCT
>DATFJA010000250.1:0-17261 GCA_035269545.1 Salegentibacter sp. | reverse complement strand
GGCACGATATTCTAATATTGCCATTAAAAGATTGGTTAAATATAATCAACCAACGGTGGCTATTGGATTACGCAAAGGAGAAGTGGAAGGAGTGAAAATTGAAACTGAGAAAATTCCATTTCAGGATATTGATACGGTGACCCTTTATCTTGGTCCTCCCCGGCAGCAAGAATACTACGATTATATTGTTTCATTAGATCCAAACCGGGTAATCTTTAATCCGGGAACCGAAAATCAGGAATTCTACGAAATACTTAGAAAAAATAATATTGAAATTGAAGTAGCCTGTACTTTAATTATGCTTGGAACGAATCAATATTAATCCCAGTAAGGTTAGGAAACCATTTAGAATTAAAATAAAAAAGCCAAATTCAAAGCCAAACCACACCAGGCTATTTATACTGATTATATAAGATAAGATTGGTGCCAAAATAGCTACTATAGGTACAAGCTTATCTTTCACTTGAATACTGGTAAACAAACCAAGGGTATAGAGCCCAAGCAAAGGCCCGTAGGTATAACCGGCAAATTCAAATAGTTTATTGATCACACTTTTATCGGCTATCGCATATTTGAAAATCAGCATTACCACGATAAATAAAATTGAAATAGTAATGTGAATTTGCTTTCTGATTTTCATTTGTTTGGCCTCTTCATAGCGTTTTTCGATATTTAGAATATCAATACTAAAAGAAGTGGTAAGTGCGGTTAAAGTACCATCGGCACTGGAATAAGCCGCAGCGATAAGTCCCAAAATAAAAAGAATAGCTACGCCAATTCCCAGTTCACCGCCGGTTGCAATAGCAGGGAAAAGTTCATCTTTAATAGCATCTATTCCGCTTAGATCGGCGTATTGCGTAAGTAGCACACCCAGAATAAGAAACATCATATTTACCACGGTAAGTACAATGGTAAACGAAAACATATTTTTTTGAGCTTCTTTCAGGTTCCGGCAGGTTAGGTTTTTCTGCATCATATCCTGGTCGAGACCTGTCATTACAATTGCAATAAAAGCACCGCTCACAAATTGTTTTATAAAGTGATCACTGCTTTTCCAATCTTCAAAAAAGAAGATTTTTGTAAGTCCGCTTTCTGAAAGATGATTGATCATGCCACCCGCTGTAATACCCAATTCATCTGAAACCACAATTAAAGTCACTCCAAGCGACAACAACATGAAAAATGTTTGCAGGGTATCTGTCCAGACCACGGTTTTAATTCCGCTTCTAAAAGTGTATAACCAAATAAGAAATATAGTTGCCGAAACAGTAACGTAATATGGAACTCCCAGTTCATCAAAAAGAATTAGCTGCAACACATTTGCGACTAAAAACAACCTAAAACTAGAGCCGACAATCCTTGAAAGCAAGAAAAATGAAGCCCCGGTTTTATAGGAATATTTTCCGAAGCGGGATTCCAGGTAAGAATAAATAGAAGTAAGATTTAACCTGTAATAGAGCGGCAGTAGAATAAGCCCAATCACCGCATAACCCACGGTATAACCCAAAACCACCTGAAAATAACTAAAACTATCTGTAGCTACTGTGCCCGGCAACGAAATAAAAGTAACCCCGCTAAGCGAAGCACCAATCATCCCAAAAGCCACGATATACCAGGGCGACTCCCGGTTAGCACGAAAAAATTCGGCATTACTACCCGCTCTGCTGGAAAAGAAAGAAACCAAAAACAAAAGACCGAAATATCCGGCTATAAGCAATAGAATATGGGTTGGTTGCATTTACTAAAAATTAAAGCTGCGAAGTTAAACGTTTAATTGTCATAGTTCAATCTTCCAGGATCAATCTTTTTAAAAGTGGCAGTGTAAGAACTTCATTATATTCTTGTTCTTTCCCAGCCTAAAACCAGGGTTCATCTTTGTATTCTGTTGTTCGAGATGCAGACTCTCTATTTTTTATAATATATTTCCTTTCTTCCAGCTTGCGATTGCGATATCCCAGCAGATGAAAGATTTGCTTGCTAAAGAATTTAGCAATTTTGGTATTCACAATAAGCGTGGTCTTTTTATTGCCTACCCATGTTATTCCCGGTAAAAAGGGTAGAAGGCGATCTACTCTGGTTTTTCTAAGTAAGGCGGAGAGCTTTAAGAAAATCTTTGGGATTTTACGAACTGTGTAAAAACCATCATCTCCCTGCTCTTGATAGAGGGGCATTAATATTTTACTATTTTTCCTTGCACGTATAGTACGAGAGTTCGCGGTAGCCAGGACTTCTCCTTTAGCAATATCCTGGAAGTTAGTATAACCGGGTTTCATCTTAAAATCTTCCCCGTTTTTTATCCTGTAATAGAAAAGTATCTCGTAAATATCCTTTAGCCCACTGGAAAGACTATGCAGCTTTTTGAAGTGTAGTTTAAATTTAACATCTTTCTTAGTCATTATTCCCGTTAGTCCCAGGCTCAGGTATATAAAAGATTCCATGTTTTCGATAGCTTTTGGGTCCTGGTGTTGGCCGCCTTCAAAGCCAAAAGCAACATATCCAAGTTCATTTATATAACTAAGCAATGCTCCTTCAAGATATTCTTCTATTCCAAGAATGCTTATTACCGGAAAATTTTTAATGAATTTTCTGTTTAATAAGCTATCGTTAACTGTAAGAAAAGGTAGGGTGTCGCTGGAGGTAGTATGTAGATCTATAAAATAAAATGGTCCGGAATTGGAAGCTACAATATTTTTCAGTTCCCCAAACAGTTCAGCTTGTTGTACTTCGTCCCTGCTGCCTGGTTCAAACTGGCTTTTTTCCAGAAGCGCTACATTATCTGGCATCCACAGCCGGTTTAGATCTTCCTGACAATAACGTTGGTTATTTTCCAATGCCGGTAAATTTCCTTTTAAGCCATAAATATTGCCTTTTAGTGGTTTTGCACTACTATTTATTTTTTTTATAACATTCTTAATAGCAAAAATGCCCGCCGGTTCGTTACCATGGATGCCACCGGTGAAAATAATTGTAGGCCCGGGGGAATCTCCTTCTATTTTACCAATAAGTCTTTTTGAGGCGACCGATGTCTCTGGCATGGGATTGAAGTTAGAATTTATCATATTCCGAAATCTGTTAAGTCTTTTTTAGTGATGATTCCGAGTAATTCTTTTTCTCTTACCACCGGGAGACAGCCTATTTCCTGTTCCTTCATGAGCTTTACTGCGGCTTCTATTGGTTCCCAGGGGCGAACGGTAGTTACATCTTTTATCATAATATCAGCTACAAGCTGTGTTGCATGATCCTCAACATCTTTATCAAATTGCTCTATTTGGGACCAGGTAAGCAAACCACAAAATTTACCGTGTTTGTCTTCCACGGGCATATGGTGAATATTTTTCCAGCTCATAATTTTAGTCGCAAGTTGGGCCAGGTCATTTTCATCTACCTTGTATAGTTGTGTAGTCATGATATGTGAAACCAGGCTGGAACTTTTTAATAATGCTGGTGGATTTTTAATATCTTCCCAAAGATGAACGGGTATGTTTTGCTGCTGTTTTAAATAAATAGCCCGTGTTAATGCCAATAAGGCATCATCGCGTTTCATCGATTTCAATAGTAATCTGTAATTAGCAATAGTCCATTGAGCTCCATTTCTCCCCCTGGCACGACTTTCAATAATATCTAAAAAGCGCTTGATATCGGCTTGGTCTACATTCATTTTTTCTAAACCTGATCTTGCTATTGGAATTAGCTCTTCCAAAACAAGGTCTTTTAAAGTATAATCCTGTCCCATCCAATTCAGTACAGTCTCTTTGCCTGTTCTGGCAGCTTTCATGAAGTTTGCCTTTGCTTCCTTTGCATCCATAATTTTTGAAAGCTCATCGTACTTTGCCGGTCGTCCTTTCATTAAGCCAACCCAGAATGCAAAATTCGCTATTTGGTCTATTTGTGTAGGGCCCGCGGGTAAATAGCGATTTTCTATTCGCACGTGAGCTTTTCCTTTGCTGGTGCCGTAGCATGGCCTGTTCCATTGATATACTGTGCTATTAAACAATTTTAAAGCATCCAATCCCGGAACCTTTCCCTGCTCCAGATCTTCCAGTGCATCAGCCTTTATTTCTTTACCTAGAATTACTTTATGACGGGAAATATTATTTTTAAAAATTTCGGCAATAGAATCCTGGGCCCAGTGATTACCAAATGCGACCCTTGGCAGCTGATCTTTTAATGATTGGGAGACCATTCGGGTATCTATACTTTGTTGAAAAAGAGCTATTCTTGTCTCATGCCATAATTCTCTACCTAAAAGTAGAGGTGAGTTAGCACAGAGCCCCAGCACAGGAGCCGAAATTGCCTGAGCCCAATTAAAACTTGAAACAAAATCATCGGGATCTAGTTGTAAATGAGTTTGAAAACTGGTATTACAAGCCTCAAATAATACCGAGTTATGCTGAATATCCAGTTCGTCTACACCCATTAAATGCAAGGTGAAGTCTGTTCCCCTTAATTCCTTTATCATTTTATTTAAGGCAAAGTAGCGGGGCATTGGAGTGAGGTAATCCAATTCTAACTCTCTCTTGCAAATACTGGGAAGAATTCCTGTTAATACTATTTTCGTATTTCTTTTTTTGGCTACTTCCTGCGCTTTAGATAAAAGCTGCTGAAGCTGATTTTCCATTTCTGAAAAACAATTAGCTTTCAGTTTTATAGGATCCAGATTGATTTCTAAATTATAAAGTGCCAGTTCTGTAGTGAAATGACTATCATTAATTTCTTCCAAAATAATAGGGGATAACTTGGACGGCCTGCTATTATCTTCTACCAGGCAAAATTCTTGTTCGGCACCAATGCGGGAGATTCCTGATTCAATTATATCCTTTTCCAATATAATTTCCAGCGCTTTTATATCTTTTAAGAGTTGGCCAATAAATCCGGCTCTGCCTTCGCTGCCTAAAAAAAAATCTTTACTATGTTCTCCCATGCTAAGAAAGTTTTGTCCTTTAAATTTACGTAAAATTTAATATTCCATGATTTTTGAAGGATTGATTGTTAGAGATTTATGGCGGTTATTTTTTTAGTAGAAGCACAAAGTGGGAAAAATGATAAAACAGCTGGAAAAATCTTAATTTAGCACTATGGATTTTTCTTCAAAACTATTGGAACAAGCCGTAGATGAAATGTCTCAACTTCCGGGCATTGGTAAACGTACCGCCTTACGGTTGGTCTTGCATTTGCTAAAGCAGCCCGAATCGCAAACCAAACAACTGGCAGATGCACTTTCCAAATTAAGGACTGAAATAAAACTTTGTAAAAATTGTCACAACATTAGCGATACAGATCTATGTGCTATTTGTGCTAACCCTTCTCGTGTTTCAGAAATTGTTTGCGTGGTAGAGGATATTCGCGATGTCATGGCAATTGAAAATACCGATCAATATCGGGGTCATTACCACGTTCTGGGTGGCAAAATAAGCCCAATGGACGGTATTGGCCCTTCGCAGCTTAGTATAAAACCTTTAATTGAAAAAGTGCAGGCCGGGAAAGTAGAAGAAATAATTTTTGCCTTAAGCAGCACTCTGGAAGGTGATACCACTAATTTTTATATTTACAGACAATTGGAAGGTACCGGCATTAAAACTTCAACCATCGCCCGGGGAATTTCGGTAGGAGACGAGCTGGAGTATGCAGATGAGGTTACTTTGGGAAGAAGTATAACGAATAGAGTTCCGTTTGAAAATTCTACTAAAAATTGATATCTTTAGGTAAGCTTCGTGCTAAAAAATAAACAGATGGAAATCTCAGTATTAAAAAAAGCTATTATTGAAAAATTAGAGGGACTTAATGAATCTCAATTGATTCAAGTTCAGGAATATATTGAAAGTTTTCATCAGCAAGAAAATATTAAGGAACCGCAAACCGATTATCACCTTGAAGAGTGGGATTTAATGCCTGATTGGCAAAAAAAAAGAATTGAAGATGCTGAAGAAAGTTTAGGTAGGGCAGCAGGAGTTCCTCATAAAGAAGTTGCAAGAAGAGTAAAAGATAAATATGACTTCTAAAAGGGAAGTTATTTGGGCTGTTTCAGCCATAAAGGAGTTAGATAATATTCTTGATTATCTTGAAAAGAATTGGAACAAGACAGTTAGTGAAAATTTCTTTAATACCTTAGACCATTCGGTAGAGCTAATTAAGTTAAATCCTTATCAGTTCCCTACATTCTCAAAAGAAAAAAGATTTTACAAATGCGTGGTAACAAAGCATAATTCTATTTTTTATAGTGTTCCGAATGAAACTCTTATTAGGATTCTCCATGTTTTTGATACACGTCAGGATCCCCGAAAACTTTCACCTAATCAATAATATTTCTACTGAAAAATTTAGTTTCAGCTTTTGAAATTGTAATTTTACCCAAAAGCGGATATACATATTTACGAGAAAATATATATAGTGAAAATTTAATTTATTGATTTTTTAATACCTTTAAACTTGAATTTTCATTAAATTCGCAACTATAAACCTTAAAATAAGCTTTCAATTATAGATATGGCAAAGTTTGAACTTAAGCTACCAAAAATGGGCGAAAGTGTCGCCGAAGCAACTATTACCAACTGGCTAAAAGAAGTTGGAGATACCATTGAAGCCGATGAGCCGGTGTTAGAAATCGCTACCGATAAAGTAGATAGCGAAGTCCCCAGCGAAGTAGAAGGTAAGTTGGTAGAAAAACTTTTTGAAGCCGATGATGTAGTACAAGTTGGGCAAACCATAGCTATTATTGAAACGGAAGGTGAAATTCCTGCTGGCAACGGCGATGAAGAATTAGATCTTGATCTCGATGATGAAAGCGAAGAAGAGGAATATGCCGGCGAAGTAGCCGAAAGTGTAGAGACTGCAAAAGAAACTGCAGGAAGCAAAGATTTTTCTGATGCGTCCAGGTTTTACTCTCCACTTGTAAAAAATATCGCAAAAGAAGAAGGTATAGGCCTTGACGAATTAGAAGAAGTAGAAGGAACCGGTAAAGATGACCGGGTAACTAAAGACGATATCTTAGCTTATGTTGAAAATCGTGAGAAAGGAACTTCTGCTAAACAAAAGCCTAAGGCAAAACAAGCTCCTTCTGCAGATACCGCTAAAATGGCTAGTGCTACAGCCGAGTCTGAAAAAGTGATCGCTTCAGGAGAAGATGAGATTATTGAGATGAGCAGAATGGGTAAAATGATCGCTCATCATATGGTAGATAGCGCTCAAACATCAGCTCACGTTCAATCCTTTATCGAGGTAGATGTTACCAATATCTGGAACTGGAGAAACAAGCATAAAAACGATTTTCAGAAAAAAGAGGGAGAGAAACTTACGTTTACTCCAATTTTTATGGAAGCGGTAGCGAAGGCGATTCGTGATTTCCCAATGATCAATATCTCTGTAGATGGTGATAAGATTATAAAGAAGAAAAACATAAATCTTGGAATGGCAGCAGCACTTCCAGATGGAAACCTAATAGTACCGGTAATTAGAAATGCCGATCAGCTTAACCTTGTTGGCCTGGCTAAAAAGGTAAATGATCTGGCTAACCGTGCGCGCCAGAATAAGTTAAAGCCAGACGATATTCAGGGTGGAACTTATACCGTAACCAATGTAGGAACCTTTGGCAGTATTATGGGAACTCCTATAATTAACCAGCCGCAAGTAGCAATTCTTGCGCTGGGAGCTATTAGAAAAGTGCCGGCGGTAATAGAAACACCAGATGGCGATTTTATAGGAATTCGTTATAAGATGTTCTTATCTCACAGTTACGATCACAGGGTGGTAAACGGAGCGCTTGGTGGTCAATTCGTACAGCGCGTGGCTCAATATCTTGAAGGTTTTGATAAAGAACGAGAGATTTAAGTATAAAAGCAATAAAAAGAAAAACCGGCTAAAATTAGCCGGTTTTTCTTTTTATATCGTACCCTGATTTCAAAGATTCTTAACGTAATTATTTAGTAAGCCTAGTGCAGGGTGTTCATCGGGTTTTTGGGTATTGTCAAAAAGCTGTTCTGTTTCCAGGTCTTTATAACCAAGAATTTCAAAAGCTTCATCTTTTTGCAGTTTTTTAAATGCCATGGACCAGTCAGAAAAAGCTCTTTCCTTACTAAAGCCGGAATCCAGTTCGATTATATTTTCGTGGCGTTTGTCTTTTGCTATTATATGATATAGCCTATCCACATTTTCTTCTTCTCCTTCAAGATATTGAATGAAACTTCCGTGGAAATAAATTAGCATTCCTGTCACGGAATTTGCACTGTTATTATTTCGCGCCTTTCTAAGTAATTCTTTTAAATCCTTATCAGTGATCACGTGACTTTGCCTGCTTACATAAGCAATATATTTAAGCATTCTGTTTGTTTTATTGAATTCAAAGATAAAAAATGTATTTAATAATTGTTTAATAGGGATTGAATTGTAGTTTTCCGGAAAAGTAAAGCCCATAAATTATAGTATCTTTATCCCCAAAATCAAGCGTTTTTCTATGGAATTAAATTTAACCAAACCAATTTGTTTTTTTGACCTGGAAACTACCGGGACAAATGTAGCTAAAGATCGTATTGTAGAAATTGCTATCCTCAAGGTTTACCCTAACGGAAACAAGGAAAGCAAAACCTGGCTGGTAAATCCTGAAATGAAAATTCCTAAAGAGGTTGTCGCAATTCATGGAGTTTCTGATGAAAAAGTAGCCAATGAGCCAACATTTAAAGAACTTTCTTCGCAGGTTCACGAGATGATAAAAGGTTGTGATCTTGGAGGTTATAATTCCAATCGCTTCGATATTCCATTGTTAGTGGAAGAACTTCTGCGGGCAGGGGTAGATTTCGAGATGAAAAATGTAGTTGCAGTAGATGTTCAAACCATTTTTCATAAAAAAGAACAACGAACTTTAGCCGCCGCATACCAGTTTTATTGCGGGAAAGACCTTATAAATGCACACAGTGCCGAAGCCGATACTACCGCGACTTACGAAGTTTTAAAATCGCAATTAGATCGTTACGACGATTTACAAAATGACATGAAATACCTGGCTGATTATTCTGCCAGAAAACGTTTTGCTGATTTTGCCGGATTTATCGCTTTTGATAAAAAAGGAGAAGAGGTTTTTGCCTTCGGAAAATTTAAGGGTAAAAACGTAGAGAAAGTTTTGGAAGATGAACCCGGCTATTACGGTTGGATCCAAAATGCCGACTTCCCATTATACACTAAAAAAGTGCTTACTGCCATAAAGCTAAGAAAGCTGAACAATAAACTGTCCTGATAAAATAATATGAAGCAAATCCTTATCGTATTGTTTTTACTGTGTTGCAATTTTGCTACAGCCCAGAAAAATCGTGTGGTAGGTCAGGTAGTAAATGCGGCTACGTCGCAGGCCTTGCCTTATGTAAATATATTACTTGAGGAGCAACGAAAAGGTACTTCTACAGATGTACAGGGAAGATTTTCCTTTGTATTAAAGGGTGTAGATACTTCAGCGGTATTAAAATTTAGCTATATAGGATTCAAGGCCCAAAGTATCAAAATTGCAAAACTTAATAATAAGGTGGTGAAATTGCAGCCAGAAGTAAATGCTCTTTCTGAAGTTCAATTATACAGTCTTACCGAAAATAATTCTGAAAAGATCAATAATTTCCGCGGAAAGGAAAGCATAGGTTTGGGTAATTTTAGTGGTGGACAGTACCCAAGCATGGTAGCGCGATACTACGAACGGCCAGAAAATTTTGAAGCAGGTTGTTTTTTGGAAGAGGTAGAGGTTCGGTTTTTTTCTACGAATTTGAAGGGGAAGAGAAATTCAAAATTCCGTTTAAGAGTATTAGAGGTAGACGAAGAGGGAAAACCCGGTAGAGATTTATTAACTTCAAATCTAATTGTAGAAAGAGGAAATAACAGGTTTAAGACTAAAATTCCAATGCTCAAGTATCGGATTTCGATACCTGAAGAAGGTTTTTTTGTAGCGGTGGAGCATTTGTTTATTGCGGAAAACAAGTATGTTGAAAAGAAAGATTATCGCGTTTACCGGGATAACGATACGCTTCTTTACAAAGATTTTGAGGTAGTAAAATATTCACCCATTTTTGAAGGAGTACTTGAAGAGGACGATAAAAATTTCAAATCTTTCTTTAAGGACATAAAAGGTTGGAAAAAAATGAATAATTTAGATAATTCTCATTCGGTTTTTAATGGGGAGGTTCCAGCCCCGGCTTTTAAAATTACCCTAACCGATTAATTGCTAAAGAATGAAGATAATTTGTATAGGTAGAAATTATACCGATCATATTTCTGAATTACAGAACGAAAAACCCGAAGACCCGGTAATTTTTCTCAAACCCGATACTTCCATTTTACTAAAAAAACAACCTTTCTTTATACCAGATTTTTCTGATGAAGTTCATTATGAGGTAGAAGTTTTGGTAAAGATCAAAAAAGTAGGAAAACATATTCAGGAGAAATTTGCACATAAGTATTATGACGAAATTGGCCTTGGAATAGATTTTACCGCGAGAGATCTTCAGCAAAAATTAAAAGATAAAGGATTGCCCTGGGAAAAGGCGAAAGCTTTTGATGGAGCAGCCGTTATAGGCGAAAAATGGTTACATAAAGATTCGGTAACCGATATAAATATGCTTAACTTTAGTTTAGAGAAGAACGGAGAAACTGTTCAAAAAGGGAACACAGAGCTGATGCTTTGGAAAATTGACGAACTTATTGCTTATGTTTCACAATTTTTCACATTAAAAATAGGGGATATTATATTTACAGGAACACCGGCCGGAGTTGGGAAGGTTTCCGCAGAAGATAGATTAACCGGATTTATAGAAAACAAACAAATTTTTTCAATTAAAACAAAATAGCGATATGAGCAACTACAATTTAAGTGAAGTTAAAGAAATGGCCGGTGGTGACGAAGATTTCATGAAAGTAGTGGTGCAAACTTTTTTAGAAGAAATTCCGCCGGATGTAGAAGCGATGAACGATGCTATTTCTAACGATAATCCTACGCTGGCTTATCAATATGCCCATAAGATGAAACCAAACCTGCAACTTTTTGGTTTGGAACTCATGGACGAGGTAAAAGTGATAGAAGCCTGGGCTAAAGCCGGCAAGAAAAAAGACGATGTGCCGGAAGCTGCAACGAAGATCACCAAAAAAGTAAACGTTGCCAGTATTGCCCTAAAGAGAGATTTTGAGCTGGAATGAAAGCAGAAATAATTACCATTGGAGATGAAATCCTTATTGGGCAGATTGTAGATACCAATTCAGCTTTTATCGCAAAAGAACTCAATAAAATAGGGATCTCGGTAAAGCAAATTTCTACAGTAGAAGACGAGAAAAGCCATATACTGGAAGCTTTAAATGAAGCTAAAGATCGAGCCGATATCATAATTATCACCGGCGGATTAGGTCCTACCAAAGATGATATTACCAAAGATTGTTTATGTGAGTTTTTTGATGACAAACTTGTTAAGAACGAGGAGGTACTCAAACATGTAGAATTTCTTTTCGATAAATATATTGACACTCCAATTTCCGATTTAAATAGAAAACAAGCCATGCTGCCTTCAAAAGCGGTGGCCTTGATGAATAAATTCGGAACTGCTCCGGGAATGTGGTTTGAGAGTGAAGGTAAAGCTTACGTGTCTTTGCCCGGTGTACCTTTTGAAATGAAAGCTTTGATAGAAGATGAGGTAGTACCAAGGCTGCAGCAAAATTTTAAAAGGCCGGTGATTCTGCATAAAACCGTATTAACTTACGGGCTGGGAGAGAGCGCAATTGCTGAAAAAATTGAAGCCTGGGAAGATGCATTGCCGCCATATATCAGGTTGGCTTATTTGCCAAACCTTGGGCGAGTGCGTTTGCGCTTAACCGCTAAAGGTGATAATGAAGAGCATCTTAATAATAGTATTGAAAAGCTTATTAGCGATCTACATAGTATTATAGGTGATATTATTTTTGGTTACGAAGATGATGAACCGGTAGAAATTCAAATTTCCAGATTACTCTTAACTTGTAAAGCGACTATAGCCACAGCAGAAAGTTGCACCGGAGGAAGGCTGGGCAGTTTATTTGCTACTCCCCCGGGAGCTTCTAATTATTACAAGGGCAGTGTTGTAAGTTATGCCACGAGCTCCAAAGAAGATATTTTAAATATAGATAAGAAATTAATCGAAGAATATTCTGTAGTAAGCGAAGAAGTAGCTATTGCAATGGCAAAAAGCGCTCGGGATATTTTTAAAACAGATTATGCGATTTCTACTACAGGAAATGCTGGCCCTGCAAAAGGGGACAGCGATGCTGATATTGGCACTGTATTTATAGGAATTGCCACTCCAGATAACGTGTATGCTAAGAAATTTAGCTTTGGAAACCACCGGGACAAAGTGATTGGGAAAGCAGTTAATAAGAGTATAGAATTAATTAGGCAAGAACTATTTAAGCAGGCTAAAACACCTGCTTAAAAGGCGTATTTTTCAATAGAAAAGTTATAAATTTGCATTCTGGAAGATTTGAGCTTCAGAAGTTTAAAAGTTTTTATACTTCCAGCACAGGTAAAATGTGAACTAATAAAAAATTTTAGATCCTTCCAACAGGAGGTAAACAGCGAGTTTTTGGCGAAAAGATTGGATAGCCGGGAAAATTTCAGAAACCTTCAATATTTTTTTAAATTAATATTGTTTGTTAGGTGAAAAAATCGTTAATTTGCAGCCTGTTTTGAAATAACGAGAAAAGAATAGAGCAATGTCAAGAGTTTGTGAACTTACTGGTAAAAGAGCAATGGTTGGGAACAATGTTTCTCACGCTATGAACAAAACCAAACGTAGATTTAATGCCAATTTGGTAAAGAAACGTTTTTTTATTCCTGAGGAAGATAAATGGGTCACTTTAAAGGTATCTACATCTGCACTTAAAGATATTAATAAAAAAGGCATCTCTGCTGTAATTAAAGAGGCAAGAGAAAAAGGATTTTTGAAAAAATAATCCTGAAGCATAAAAACACATTACAATGGCAAAGAAAGGAAACAGGGTACAGGTTATACTAGAGTGTACAGAGCATAAAGCTACCGGAAAACCGGGAACTTCAAGATACATTACTACCAAGAATAAAAAGAATACACCGGACAGGATGGAATTAAAGAAATTTAATCCAATCCTTAAGAAAATGACGGTTCATAAAGAGATAAAATAATAAGTTATGGCTAAGAAATCAGTAGCATCGATACAAACAGGGTCTAAGAGATTGACCAAAGCAATAAAAATGGTTAAATCTCCAAAGTCTGGTGCCTATACTTTTGTTGAACAAATTATGGCTCCGGAAGACGTGAACGACTTTTTGAAGAAAAAGTAATTCGAGCAAACTTCCTTGAAAACATTAACAAAGCCGTCTGGATAACCTCTGGACGGCTTTTTGTTTTTACTCGATAATCGAGATTTATATGATCCTGGATTTATCTCGAATTTGTAAATTATTTCTTCTTAATGCTCCGTGGGCTGGCCCCAAAGTAATTTGCGTATATTTACAACGAAAAATTTCGGAAGCGCATTTCCGGAATTTGTTGATTTTAAACCTTCCAAGAAATGAGTTTATTTAAAAAGATATTTTCAAAAGACAAAAAGGAAAACCTGGATAAAGGGCTGGAAAAAACAAAGACCAGCTTTATGTCTAAAATGAGTAAGGCTGTTGCCGGGAAGTCTAAAGTAGATGAAGAACTTTTAGATGATCTTGAAGACGTTTTGGTAAGCAGCGATGTTGGCGTGGCAACCACTATAAAAGTTATTAATAGAATTGAGGAACGTGTTGCTCGCGATAAATATTTAGGTACCGAAGAACTTAACAAAATTCTTCGCGAAGAGATTGCCGGACTACTTTCTGAAACAGAAACCGGTGAGGCTGCAAATATCCAGTTGCCAGATGTAAAACCATACGTAATCATGGTAGTTGGTGTAAACGGGGTCGGTAAAACCACTACGATTGGTAAACTTGCGCACCAATTTAAAAGTGCCGGAAAAAAAGTTGTTTTAGGAGCTGCCGATACCTTTAGAGCTGCAGCCATAGACCAGTTGCAAATCTGGGCCGACAGGACCGATGTGCCTATTGTACGCCAAAATATGGGAAGTGATCCAGCTTCGGTAGCTTTTGATACCGTACAAAGTGCTGTAAAACACGATGCTGATGTGGTATTAATTGATACTGCCGGGAGATTGCACAATAAAGTTAATTTAATGAACGAATTAACTAAGGTGAAACGCGTGATGCAAAAAGTGATTCCTAATGCTCCTCACGAAGTGTTGTTGGTGTTAGATGGTTCTACCGGGCAAAACGCCTTTGAGCAAGCCAAGCAATTTACCGCGGCCACAGAAGTGACTTCACTTGCTGTTACCAAACTGGACGGAACCGCAAAAGGCGGAGTGGTAATAGGTATCAGCGATCAATTTCAAATTCCCGTTAAATATATTGGAGTAGGTGAAGGTATAGAAGATTTACAGGTCTTTAATAAATATGAATTTGTAGATTCTTTCTTTAAACAGTAAACCAACATTTTGTTGATAGTTGGTAATTTTGAATCGCTTTGTGTAATTGAATACCTTAAATATCAGGCTTAAATTTTATAAAAGATGAAGAAACTTTTAATCATTCTTTTACTTCCCGCATTAATCTCTTGCGGGAACGATCAAAAATCTGAAGAAGTAGAAAATCAATCCAAAACAGATTCCCTTGAGGGTGAAAATGAAGATAAATTTAAAGTTTTGGATTCCAGGAATATTTCCCAGGATTCATTATGGGCACCTTTTAATAGTGATTTAGCTCAATTTTCAGGTGAAAAATATAACGAGTTAAAACCACTTATTTTCGATAGGAATATCCCCGAAATTCAATCGGCTATTAAAAATGGAAAGCTAACCTACGAAGAACTTTCCCTGTTTTATTTATATAGAATTAAGCAATTTGACCGTGAAAATGAGTTGTCTTTGAACTCAGTTATTTCCTTAAATCCTAATTTACTTGCAGAAGCAAGGAAAAAGGATAAGGAGGGTGCTGCAGAAAGTCATCCTATTTACGGAATTCCGGTTTTGCTAAAAGATAATATCAATACAGAAAATATGGCGACTACCGCCGGGGCCTTGGCATTAGAGAATAACGAAACCGAGGATGCTTTTATAGTTCAAAAATTAAAGGATAACGGAGCCTTAATTCTTGGGAAAGCCAATCTTAGTGAATGGGCCTATTTCTTTTGCGAAGACTGCCCAAGTGGATATTCAGCTATCGGCGGACAGACTTTAAACCCTTATGGAAGAAAAATTTTTGATACCGGCGGGTCCAGTTCAGGTAGTGCGGTGGCAGTAGCGGCTAATTTAGCACCTGTAGCAGTAGGATCAGAAACATCAGGATCTATTCTTTCTCCTTCCAGCCAAAACTCTGTGGTGGGATTAAAACCAACTATCGGGAATTTAAGTAGGGGCGGCATTGTTCCAATTTCCAGTTATCTGGATACGCCAGGCCCAATCACAAAATCTGTCATAGACAACGCGATCTTGTATTCGGCAATGACCGGTGAGGATACTGAAGATGCTGCTTCAGTTAAAGTGAAAAATTTTAATTCTAATTTAGAGAATGTTAGCATGAAAGGGAAGCGCTTCGGTGCTTTTAAAGGATTGATGCAAGACTCACTTTACAGTAATGCAGTGAATGATCTAAAAGATTTAGGGGCTGAAATTGTAGAATTTAAAGCTGAAGAAGTTCAGTTAGAAAATTTTCTTCGCTTATTAAGCCTTGATATGAAAAAAGATTTGCCTGAATATTTCGAAAAATTTGGGGGTGAAACAGGTTTTACTTCAGTAGGAGATATTGTGAAATTTAATACCGAAGATTCCACGGAAAGAATGCCTTACGGACAATCTTTGTTTATCGGAATAGTAGAAGATTCAGCCGATAATGCTACCCTGGATTCAATAAAAAGTGAATTGAGCGTGAAAGGTAAAATGTATTTTAATGCTCCAATGAAAGAGCACAATTTAGACGGAATCTTATCCATTAATAATTATCATGCCGGCTTTGCGGCTGTAGCCCATTACCCGGCTATTACTGTTCCTATGGGGTATGATGAAGAGGGTGCTCCAAAAGGATTGACTTTCTTTGCAAAAACATCTGAAGAAAATAAATTATACCAGTGGGCATTAGCTTTTGAACAAGCAACTAACCGCCGGAGATCTCCAGAAAATTACGAATAAATGAAGCAACGAAATTTAAAAGCGCTTATAAGTAAGATCATTTTATTTTACAGTATTTTTTATGGCGCAATGAAAATTATTGCTGTACTATTTCGGGACGCCTGGCCCTTACCACATCTCATTATGGCTGTGCCTTTTGTGATTTTTGCCGTGGTAGGTGGGATTATGCTAAAGCGGGACACTTATTCCTGGGCTTACGTAGCTGCAGGAGCAGTTATAATTAGTATTGTGCGTTATTACGAAATAGAATGGTTACAGCAGCTGCACCAGTACTTTAGTTAAGGTTTGTACGTTTTTAAACGTAAGATCAAAATCATGAATAAATCGTCATGCTGAATTTATTTCAGCATCTATTATGAGCATACACTCAACTTAGATCCTGAAACACCCCGAAGCTTCGGGACTGGATGACATCCAAATTTCATTCATGATTTTTAACTCGATAATCTAGATTAAATGCTCCGAGGTTGGCCTCGAAATCAAATTAAATTTTCCAATAATAATGCTTCGTGAGCTTGTATCGAAGTTGTTTACGGATAAAAATTTTTATTGCTATGAAACCGGAAAAAAAATATCCTGCGGAAGTTTATTTAAACGGAAAATGGCTCAAATCAAATGAAGCCTTTATTTCGGTCTTTGATCGTTCGTTTATGTTCGGTGATGGTATTTATGAAGTAACTCCGTTTTATAAAGGAAAAGCTTTTAAGTTAAAAGAACACCTCAAACGCCTTCAATATTCCCTTGATGAAGTGCAAATAGCTTTTGATGCTTTTAAAATTGAAAAGTTGATGTGGGAAGCTATAAATCGGGCTGATTTAAATGAAGCAGATGCTGCGGTTTATATTCAGGTGAGTAGGGGCACTGCGCCCAGAAGTCGTTTTGTACCCGAAAAGATCGAGACAACCATCTTACTGTATGCCTTTCCAGTGAGTTTAGAGGGCTTTGAGAATAAGACCTGGGAAGTAATGGCCTCTGAAGATAAACGCTGGCATCGTTGCGATATAAAATCTACTGCGCTTTTGGCGAATGTTATGGCTAACGAAGAAGCCATTTCTGCGGGTTTCGATGAAAAC
>DATFJA010000249.1:0-2739 GCA_035269545.1 Salegentibacter sp. | reverse complement strand
ACCACTTCTTTTTATATGATCGTGGGGCTTATTAAGCCAAATTCAGGGAAGATCGTTTTAGACAAAGAGAATATTACCAAATTTCCAATGTATAAAAGGGCTCAGTATGGAATTGGTTATCTTGCTCAGGAAGCTTCGGTATTTAGGAAACTCAGTATTGAAGACAATATTATGAGTGTTCTGGAACTCACCGACCTTTCTAAAGAAGAACGCCACGAGAAAATGGAAACGCTAATTGAAGAATTTGGGTTGAGCCATATTAGAAAAAATCGAGGTGACCTTTTAAGTGGTGGTGAAAGAAGAAGAACCGAAATTGCCCGTGCCCTCGCTACCGATCCAAATTTTATTCTTCTGGATGAACCTTTTGCCGGGGTAGATCCCGTAGCCGTAGAAGACATTCAGAGAATTGTAGCCCAGTTGAAAAATAAAAATATCGGTATTCTCATTACCGATCACAATGTGCAGGAAACGCTTGCCATCACCGATAGAACTTACCTGATGTTCGAGGGAAGCATCTTAAAACACGGTCAACCCGAAGAACTCGCAGAAGACGAAATGGTAAGAAAGGTTTACCTGGGACAGAATTTTGAGTTAAGGAAAAAGAAGTTGTTTAGATAACTAAGCGTAGAAGAGCACGTCATGCTGAACTTGTTTCAGCATCTATTTAATTTCAACTTAGACCCTGAAACAAGTTCAGGGTGACGCCACAAACTCATCAAGAATATATTATAAAACTACACCTTCTTTAAAAAATAAGATAATAAACCTCAACCTCGGAGGTTTTTATTTTCTCTTACACCTGCTCCTCTTTCTTAGGAAAAATTACCGATAAAAGCACATAGCTTAAAATAATAAGAGGCACAGCTACAAACTGGAATATTAGAACTAGCACCAGGCATAAGAGCAAGAAGAAGTAGCGCAATTTATTATCGGCAAAACCCCAATTAGAAAATTTAAGAGCAAATAACTTTATTTCTGCATTCAGCAGATAACAGCTTAAAAAAGTGAGTCCTATCAAAAACCATTCGTTCAAAATTAAGCCGGTTATAAAACTATCGGGTTGGAAAGTTAGAATAAGAGGAAAACTTAAAATTAAAAGTGCGTTGGCCGGCGTGGGAACTCCTATAAATGAATCGGTTTGGCGATCGTCCACATTAAATTTAGCCAATCTATAAGCTGAGGCTAAACTAATCAACAACCCAATCAAGGCAAGCGTATTAAAATTCCAATCCCACCAGCCCGGATTCACCTCCCAGCCGGTATTTTCTACACCAGAATTTCCCGGCAGTGCATTCTCCAGTAACTGATACATCACAATTCCGGGCACCACACCACTGGTAACCACATCGGCCAGCGAATCTAACTGTAATCCGAGTTCACCCGCTACTTTAAGGCTTCTGGCAGCCAGGCCATCAAAGAAGTCGAAAAAAATACCTCCTGCTACAAAAATGGCAGCCATAATGAGGCTTCCCTGCACGGCAAAAATTACCCCAATAGTTCCGCATAGTAGATTTAAAAGCGTAATTAAATTCGGAATATGTCTTTTTATGGTCATAGATTGGTTTTCTAAATTACTAAACTAAACAATTGCCACCTGTTTCTACAAGTTTTTTACTCGATAATACAGATTTAAAAATACCCACATGAGATAGCTCGAAATAAAACAGTTCCTTATGCTCTATGATTTTCATAACAGCTTTTTTCTTTCTGGGGCAATTATTTCAAAAGTTTTAACTTCAAAGAAATTAACGAAACACCATTAAAAAATAATAGTTTGCTATTTTTGAGCAGAATTTCCTGATATGAAGAACCTTATTTACGCGATATCAAGCGGACTTTTATTAGCATTAGCCTGGCCAACTTATGGCTTTCCCCTTCTCTTGTTTTTTTCTTTTGTACCGCTATTATATGCAGAATTTAAAGTTAGAAATTCTGAAAAGAAATATATAAAGTGGAAAGTTTTTGGACTGGCCTATCTCAGTTTTTTCATTTGGAATCTCATCACAACTTATTGGCTTTATTTCTCTACGCCTTTTGGCGGGGCCTTTGCTGTTTTGGTAAACTCCCTGCTTATGGCAATGGTATTTATGCTATATCACCTGGTAGCGAAACGAACCGGATTTAGCGCAGCTTCAGCCTTTTTAATAAGTATTTGGATGGTTTTTGAAAAACTCCATCTGGCCTGGGAATTTTCCTGGCCCTGGTTAAATCTTGGCAATGCCTTTTCTGACTTTCAGAACTGGGTGCAATGGTATGAATACACCGGCACCTTTGGTGGAACGCTTTGGGTATGGCTGGGCAATATCGCGATTTTTAAAGCCATACTACTCTATAAAGAATTTAAAGACGAGAACTTAATTTACCGCGGCATTTTCAAATTGGGCCTGCTTGTTTTGATTCCCATAGGCGTTTCTTACCTCTTATTGAGCCAGGTGGAGGAAAAAGGAAATACGATGGAAGTGGTTATTCTACAACCAAATATTAATCCATACACCGAAAAATATAATACAACTGATACCCGAATTGGAGAATTATTAATGAAATTAAGTGAAGAAAAAGTTAGTGACAGCACTCAACTGATTGTTGCTCCGGAAACCGTTTTTGCTGACGGCACGGTATTATCGAATTTTGAACAATCTGAAGCAGCGTTCTTCTCAAGACAACTTATTAATAAATATCCGCAAGCCGATTTCCTTAGCGGAATTTCATTTTACGAAAGATTTAATGATCCGGCTAAAG
>DATFJA010000248.1:0-2585 GCA_035269545.1 Salegentibacter sp. | reverse complement strand
TATTAACCATTCTAAATATTTAAACCAGAAAAACTTTAAAGCTACTACAATAATTTAAGCGTCGAATATACATTTTTTTGAAGAAAAACATCGTTTTGTGTTAAAAAAGTTATTAAAAACGTCAAATTTAGGTTAAGTACATTCACCTTCTCGGTTAGCCCGTGATTAATAAATAAATTAGACCATTAAAACAAAGAAGATATAATGACCACTCAAAATAATCCACTTTTACAGGAATTTGATCACGCTCCATTTTCAAAAATTGAGAACGAACATTTCAAACCCGCTATCATAAAGGCCATTGAAATGGCACGCGAAGAAATCAATGCCATTGCATCAAATGTCGATGAAGCTACTTTCCCAAATACCATTGAAACTTTAGAATTTTCAGGAGAAAAATTAGATAGAGTAACCAGTATATTTTTCAACCTTAATTCTGCGGAAACCAATGAGGAAATTCAGCAAATTGCCCAGGAAGTTTCTCCGCTTTTATCAGAATTCAGAAATGATATTATTCTGAATAAAGCACTTTTTGAAAAAGTGAAATCTGTTTACAATAAAAAAGACCAGCTTGACCTGAATACCGAGCAAAAAACGCTTTTAGACCGAAAATACAAGGCTTTTTCCCGAAACGGAGCCAATTTACCAATAGAAAAGCAAAACGAACTTAGAGATATAGACAAAAAACTTTCAAAACTAAGCCTTGATTTTGGCCAAAATGTACTTGCCGAAACCAATAAATTCGAATTACATCTTACCGATGAAAATGATCTAAAAGGCCTGCCGGAAAGTTTTAAAGAAGAAGCTGCACAAGTAGCAGCTTCCAAAAAGAAAGAAGGCTGGATCTTCACCCTTGAATATCCAAGCTACCTTCCTTTTATGAAATATGCTGAAAACAGGGAATTGCGCAAGAAAATGGCACTTGCTTTTGGATCTAAAGGATTCCACGGCGATGAGTTAGACAACCAGGAAAATGTGCTGCAAATTGCTAAATTAAGATACCAGCGTGCACAACTTTTAGGTTATAAAACCCACGCACATTTTGTATTGGAAGAGCGTATGGCTGAAACTCCCGAAAAAGTAAACAGCTTTTTGGAAGAAATTCTTGAAAAAGCCAAACCTGCGGCCGAACGTGAATTCAAAGAATTAGAAAATTTTGCAAAAGATCTGGACGGAATTGACCAGTTACAAAAATGGGATGCCGCTTTTTACAGCGAAAAATTAAAACAAAAATTATTCGATCTCGATGACGAAAAACTTAAACCTTATTTTAAACTTGAAAATGTAATTGAGGGAGTTTTCACTGTAGCCCAAAAGCTTTACGGATTAAGTTTTAAGGAAGTTTTTGATGTTGATAAATATCATGAAGATGTAAAAACCTACCAGGTGCTTGATGAGAATAATAAAGAAATGGCCCTGTTTTATGCCGATTTCCACCCAAGACCAGGAAAAAGAGATGGCGCCTGGATGACCGGCTACAAATCACAATATAAAAAAGATGGCGAGGAAGAACGACCACATATATCTATTGTATGCAACTTCACCAAACCTTCTAAAACACAACCTTCGTTGTTGACTTTTAACGAGGTTACCACGCTATTCCACGAATTTGGACACGCACTTCACGGGATGTTGGGAGATACTGAATATCCAAGTTTATCGGGTGCAAATGTCTATTGGGATTTTGTAGAACTCCCAAGTCAGTTATTGGAAAACTGGTGTTACGAGAAGGAAGCGCTTCAGTTGTTCGCCAAACATTACGAAACCGGCGAAGTAATTCCTATGGAGTTAATTCAGAAAATAAAAGAATCTGCTAATTTCCAGGAAGGAATGGCCACGGTAAGACAATTAAGCTTCGGGATGTTAGACCTTAGCTGGCATGGTGTAGATCCTTCAGCAATTACAGATGTTAAGACCAACGAAGACCAGGCTTTTGAGCGTACAAAATTATTCCCAAATGTTGCTGAAAATTGTATGAGCACTGCTTTTTCTCATATTTTCCAGGGCGGTTATTCTGCAGGATATTATTCATATAAATGGGCAGAAGTATTAGATGCCGATACCTTTGAGTATTTTCAGCAAAACGGGATCTTTAGCAGGGAAGTTGCGAATAAGTTTAAGACAAATATACTTTCGCAGGGCAGCACAGATCACCCGATGACGCTCTATAAAAAATTCCGCGGAAAAGAACCTAAACCCGATGCTTTGTTAAAACGCGCCGGTTTAATTGAAAAATGATTAAACTAAAGAGGCTGTCTGAAAAATTTTCAAATCGTCATTCTGAATACATTTCAGAATCTAAGATTTTGGTAATTAAAACATGTTAGAAGTTGAAACAAGTTCAGCTTGACGAAATTAGACTTTTCCAACAGCCTCTTTTCCTTTTTATCAATTTCAGCTTTAATAACCTTATAAGATCTATAACTTATAAAGTCAAATACTTTTGTTAATTTTGATCTGATTTTGAAGCAAGCCTATGCCAACTCATAAACTCGATCCTACAAAATGGGTGGATAAGTATTCAGACTACCTGTTTAATTACGCAATCGTTAGGGTTAACGATCGCGAGGTAGCGAATGATTTAA
>DATFJA010000247.1:0-20548 GCA_035269545.1 Salegentibacter sp. | reverse complement strand
GGATGTACTTGTAGATCCTGCAAGAAAAATTAGAATAGGAAATAAACTTTACTTTGGTGATGACGAAAGTTTAGTAGCTGAAGTTATAGATAACACTACTTCTCGTGGAAGAACGCTTCGTTTTCTTTACGATGGTTCTTACGAAGATTTCAGAAAGAAACTAAAGGAACTAGGGGAGACTCCACTTCCAAAATACATAAAACGTGACGTACAACCTGAAGATCAGGAGCGTTACCAAACCATTTACGCAAAAGAAGAAGGAGCTGTAGCGGCACCAACTGCAGGACTTCACTTTTCCAAGCATCTTTTAAAGCGTTTGGAAATAAAAGGGGTAGATTTTGCTGAAGTTACCCTACACGTAGGTTTAGGAACTTTTAGCCCGGTTGAGGTAGAAGACCTTAGCAAACATAAAATGGATAGCGAAGAAGCTTTTATTGAAAAGAAAGCAACTGAAACTATTAATAAAGCGAAACGCGAAAACAGGAGAGTTTGTGCGGTAGGTACCACCGTAATGCGTGTTATGGAAAGTGCAGTTTCTTCAAACCATACTTTGAATGAGTTTAGTGGCTGGACCAATAAATTCATTTTTCCTCCTTACGATTTTAGTATTGCGAACTGTATGATCACTAATTTCCATACTCCAAAATCTACGCTTCTTATGATGATCTCGGCCTTCGCCGGTCACGATTTTATGAAGCGTGCTTATGAGGAAGCGGTTAAAGAGAAATATCGTTTCTATACTTACGGAGATGCGATGTTGATTATCTAGTTTCTAAAAAGAAATTATATTAAAAAGCCACAACTTATAAGAATAAGTTGTGGCTTTTTCTTTAGCTTAAGTTCAGAAATTAAAACACTTATACCAACTTAATTTTTTAATGTCGCACAGAAAACGAAGTTGCTTTTTTGGTATGTGACGCTGTGATTGATTTGCATAGCCATAGCTATGGAAATTATGAGCAAGAAAATAGAGCGGAAAATGAACGAGTTTGAAGGCGTCATTACATGGTTAAATTGGTATTAGCTTTGGCTTAACTTAAAAATCCTTTAATTCTTAGTACTTTTGCAGCGTGAAAAATAAGAAGAAAGACATACGGGCACTTACCAAATCACAACTGCAGGAATTTTTTGTTGCTAATGGCGATAAATCTTTCCGCGGAAGCCAGGTTTATGAATGGCTTTGGAATAAAGGCGCGCACAGTTTTGAGGCGATGACCAATATTTCTAAAGCTACCCGTGAAATGCTGGACGAGAATTTTGTGATAAATCATATTCGGGTAGACCGGATGCAACGTAGTAGCGACGGTACTATTAAAAATGCCGTGAAGCTGCACGATCAGCTTACTGTAGAATCGGTTTTAATTCCTACGGCTACCAGGACTACGGCTTGTGTTTCTTCGCAAGTAGGTTGCAGTTTAGATTGCCAATTTTGTGCAACCGCCCGCCTAAAAAGAATGCGAAACCTTAATCCAGATGAAATTTACGATCAGGTAGTTGCAATAGACAATGAAAGTCGTTTGTATTTTGACAGGCCTTTGAGCAATATTGTTTTTATGGGAATGGGCGAGCCGCTTATGAACTATAAGAACGTAATGAAAGCAGTTGAAAAGATCACTTCTCCCGAAGGTTTGGGGATGTCTCCCAAGCGTATTACTATTTCTACCTCCGGAGTGCCTAAAATCATTAAAAAACTGGCTGACGACGAAGCCAAGATAAAACTTGCTGTTTCCCTTCACGCCGCTACCGACGAGGTGAGGACTCAAATCATGCCTTTTAATGAAACCTTCCCTTTAGATGATCTTAGGGAGTCTTTAGAATACTGGTATTCTAAAACTAAAAGCCGAATTACTTACGAGTATATTGTTTGGAAAGATATCAACGATACCCGAAAAGATGCTGAAGCTTTGGTACGTTTTTGCAATTATGTGCCTTGTAAAGTGAATTTGATTGAATATAACCCGATAGACGATGGAAATTTTCAGCAAGCTTCTTCTAAAGCTACAGATATGTACCAGCAAATTTTAGAGCGTAATGGGATTACGGTAACCGTAAGGCGTTCTCGCGGAAAAGACATCGATGCTGCTTGCGGACAATTAGCGAATAAATCGGCATAAAACCCTGATGGAGTGTTGAATTTGCCGAAGCCTGCCCTTAAATTTTAAAATAATTTTTAGAATCTCTCAAACTTGCCTATTAATCTTGATTTTGAAAGAAAAACCACCACTGAATATTCTCTATAAATAATTATCTTTGGTGGCTTAATGAAAGTAATTTCCCAAATAAAACTTCCGGTCGAGAAAGAGATGGAACTTTTTGAAAGAAAGTTCCTGGAAGCCATGTCTTCTAAAGTTGCCCTTCTTAACAGGATCACTCACTATATTGTTAACCGCAAAGGAAAGCAGATGCGGCCTATGTTCGTTTTCCTGGTTGCCAAAATGGTTTCAGAAGGTAAGGTAAACGAGCGTACTTATCGCGGAGCTTCAGTTATAGAACTTATACATACCGCTACTTTGGTTCACGATGATGTGGTAGATGACTCTAACCGCCGCCGTGGCTTTTTCAGTATAAATGCTTTGTGGAAGAATAAAATTGCCGTTCTAGTGGGCGATTATTTACTTTCTAAAGGTTTGCTACTTTCTATAGATAATAATGATTTTGATCTGTTAAAGATCATCTCAGTTGCCGTAAGGGAAATGAGTGAAGGGGAGCTGCTACAAATTGAAAAAGCCAGAAGGCTTGATATTACAGAGGATGTTTATTACGATATTATTCGCCAAAAGACAGCTACGCTTATTGCAGCTTGCTGTAGTCTGGGTGCTGCTTCAGTGAAACCAGATTCTGGTGCTGTCGAGAAAATGAGAAAATTTGGGGAGTTGATAGGGATGGCTTTTCAAATAAAAGATGATCTTTTTGACTACGGCGATGAAAAAATTGGAAAACCCACGGGCATTGATATTAAAGAGCAAAAAATGACCCTCCCGCTAATTTATGCTTTAAATAATTCGACCAAGAAAGAAAAAGACTGGTTGATTAATTCGGTTAAAAATCACAACAAAGATAAGAAGCGAGTAAATGAGGTGATCCAGTTTGTAAAGGATAAAGGGGGGCTCGATTATGCCGTAAAGCGTATGGAAGAATTTCAGCAGGAAGCTTTAGTGATCCTGGAAGAGTATCCTACTTCGCCTTATCGTGATTCTCTGGAGCTTATGGTGAATTACGTGATAGAGCGTAAAAAATAAGTTTGATTTGGTAGATTTTATTGTGTCCTACTAGACTACAAATTTCTTCGATTAGTGATTGCCTATTTAAAGTCTTCAATCTTTTTATCGAACCTTCTATTGCTTTTCACCGTTTATGTTCAGATGGATTTCAAAACCCTTTCTGATAGCTTCTACCGTGTTTTCTTTAAGTTTAAACCAGAAGTAATACTTGATTTTATTAATAAAAAAAGCTGCTTCCTGTTAAGAAAGCAGCTTTTTGAAATTTTCAGGAATGAAACGATTACATGTTATCGTCTTCGTTCATTTCTTCTTCCATTTCTTGCTCCATTTCAGCTTCAGTTTCTTCGGCTTCAGCTTCCATTTCGTTTCCAGCTTCTTCCATTTCGCTTTCGGCTTCTTCAGCTGTGTTTTCTATATCTTCACCTGCAGCTTCCATAGCTTCTTCGGTTTTTTCTTCAGTAGTTTCTCTACATGAGTAGATAGAAAGGGACATTGTTGCAACAGCAAAAAGTAAAAATAATTTTTTCATTTTAAATTGTTTAATTAGTTGAAGTAGCAAATTTAAACTATTTTTTAATTATGCAAGGGATTCTTTTCACTCAAATATTTCCAATATCGTTTAGGGACATGTTGGTGGTGAAGCCTTGTGTTTATGCGGGATTTGATGGTGGTGGCCTCAAAATATTTCTTCCATAATCTCTGAAATTCAATTTCTGAACTATCAAACAAATGCTTTTTTTCTTCTAATAAGGATAGGTTTTTAGAAAAATTTATGTGAATTATTCTCGTTTTTATTAAATCATAATACAAACCGAAATTACGTTTGGTATCATAAATAATCCATTGTTGATCACTGTAGCGAGAAGCAAAATGCTTTTCAATTATTGGAAGTACATTAAAATCGGGTTCAATATTGGAAAAATAGATATTGTCCTTAGTAAGTTGAAACCTCACGAATGCTTCCATTCTATGTTTTTCCCTGCCAACCATTTTAGCCGTTTGGGTTATTTTTAGAACGTGCGCATTGGCAAAATCGCCATCTACGCTCATTTTCCTATTAAATGTATGCTGAAAATACCTTAAAATATCAAGTTCAATTTTTGGTAACTCACTTAGGTAGGCATAATATATTGCATTTTGACCGCGACCAGTTGCATAATTTTTAAAACCATTCCATACCCGTTTAGCTTTGTTCTCATCTGAAATAACTTCAATAATTTCGGCAAACATTTCAGTTTGAGGTATGCCTGGTGGTAAAATATTATTAACGTCTAATTTTTCTTCAAAAGTTATATAGACACAAGTAAGTAAGCCCTGGAAGGTGCCATCATAAGTAAGACAGGTAGATGGTTTCATTTTAAAATAAACTTAATTGACTGCTATACTCCTTTCTAAACTTTCCAACGGAATTACGTAGAATTAACGACTTTATTTTTGCCGGTCCCAAATCGCGCTTTTCCCACCCGCGGGAATCACAAATAATAAAATAGCGAGCGCGGTTTAAAGCTACACCTATAGCTTTTAGATGATCGTAATTGAGTTTTCTAAACCTTCGGGCCTGCAATATTTTATAAGCAGATTTTAAGCCAACCCCCGGAATTCTTAACAGCATTTCTTTTTCGGCGCTATTCACATCTACGGGAAAATGATGTTGATTTCTCAAAGCCCAGCTTAGCTTAGGATCTACTTCTACATCTAAATTCGGAAATTGCTGATTTAATAATTCGTTGACATCAAAACCATAAAAGCGCATCAGCCAATCGGTTTGGTAAAGCCGATTTTCTCGTAGCATAGGAACTTGAGATCCCAGCGATGGCAATCTAGGGTCGTTACTAATTGGAACATAACCCGAGTAATACACCCGTTTCATATTGTAATTTTTATAATAATAATTGGCCGAAAGCATGATTTCCCGATCACTTTCTCCAGAAGCTCCCACAATCATTTGGGTGCTTTGGCCCGCTGGCGCATATTTTGGGGTGCTTTTAATTAGTTTTTTTTCAGAATTATACTGTATAATTTCATTCTTCACTTTATTCATTGGTTTAATAAAATCGGAATGATTTTTCTCTGGTGCTAGTTTTTTTAAACCGGAGATTGTTGGAATTTCAATATTTACACTTAACCTGTCGGCATATAGACCGGCTTCGCGCATAAGTTCGTCACTTGCGCCGGGAATAGATTTTAAATGAATATAGCCATTAAAATTTTCTTCGAGTCTCAACTTTTTTGCCACTCTTATAAGCCGCTCCATAGTGAAATCGGCATCCTTAAAAATACCGGAGCTTAAAAACAAGCCTTCAATATAGTTCCTTCGGTAGAAATTGATGGTGAGATCTACCACTTCCTGGACTTTAAAAGCAGCTCTTTTTATGTCGTTGCTTTTGCGCGTAACACAATAGGCGCAATCAAAAATGCAATGATTAGTGAGAAGAATTTTAAGTAATGAAACACAGCGACCGTCCTGGGTATAAGAATGGCAAATTCCCATTCCGTCAGAATTTCCGAGACCTTTATTTTTGTTGGCACGTTTGCTGCCGCTACTGGAGCAGGAAACGTCGTATTTTGCCGCATCAGCAAGGATTTCGAGTTTTTCCTTAATTCTTTCAAACATCATAATTCTGAAATTTGCATCAAAAATAGGAAAAAATCCAACAAAATGGAATAATTACTAATTACTTATCTTGCTTTGACCTTAAAATTTAGATAGATTTTAAATTGTAAACTGTCTTTTTCAGGCTGATAAATATCCAGCTTTAGCGTTTCCCCGTTTTTGGTAGCGAAAGTTTTGGTTTCGGTCTTTTGCAGGTTAAAAGAGTCGTCTATAAATCGCTCTTGCGCTGAAATTGAAAAGCTTAGGAAAAGAAAAATATAAATAGAGAGATTTTTCATAATACAAGCTAGGTTTGAAGTCTCAATATACTTAATTTTGAAGGGAGAATAAGTGGAGAATTTAATTTTAATATTTTATCTTCGCTGCTGAAATTAGATTTTTGCTTTGGATAATTATCGAGACGGAAATGACAATTAGATTTCCGCCTGCGCGGAAATGATACTTATAAGCTATGAGTTTACAGGATAAAGTAATGGCAGAGATGAAAGCTGCTATGAAGGCTAAAGACAGCGAAAAGTTAGAAGCTTTACGATCGGTAAAAAGCGCTATTTTATTGGCGAAGACTGAAAGTTCTGCAAAAGATGGTTTAACCGAGGATGAAGAGTTAAAGCTTCTGCAAAAATTGGTAAAGCAGCGTAAAGATAGTGCTGTGATATACCGGGAGCAAAACAGACCAGATTTGGCAGAGCCTGAAGAAAAGCAAGCCGCTGTGATCGAGTCTTTTTTACCTGAACAATTAAGCGAAGCTGAGATTGAAGCTAAAGTAGACGAGGTTATCGCTAAAACCGGAGCCAGCGGAATGCAGGATATGGGAAAAGTGATGGGAATGGCAAGCGCTGAATTGGCCGGTAGAGCCGATGGTAAAACCATTTCTACAATTGTGAAGAAGAAATTGAGTAAGTAATTTTCAAAATAAATTTGAAAAGAAATATTTTTTAGTTTTTGCTAACTGCTAACTGCTAACTGCTAACTGCTAACTGCTAACTGCTAACTAAATAAGGCCCCGTGGCGCAACTGAATAGCGCATCAGATTTCGGCTCTGAGGGTTGCAGGTTTGAATCCTGCCGGGGTCACTGAATAAATGGAAAGTCCGCAGCGAAAGCTGCGGACTTTTTTAATGGACTAAACCCGAGCTTGCCCGAAGGCTTTTTTCTTTTAAAAAAGTGAGCAAACCAGGGGTTTGTTCAGCTTTTTATTTTTACGTGAGAGCGCTAAGGGAAAACAAAGTTAATCCATCAGGATTCACAGATTAAATAATAAAACATTTACTGAAAAGTTTTTTGTGATTTTTTTGTTTAGAATTCTACCGATAAATGTGTGGCAGTGTTTTGTTTTTTATAAGTAGAAAAAATAAAATGATTAAATATCATCCTCTTCCAGAGAACGCATTTTATGAATGTAGCGGGAAAGCATCTTACTGGATTCCTGCTGGATCTTATGTTTCATCGATTTAGTCCATCCCAGTAAATAACCTTTGAAGCCCAGGGCCTGCCGGGACCAGTTCCACAGATCATAATGATCTGTATGTTGCAGAATCTTTCCGTTGCGAATATAAAAGGTCCCCACCGCCTCGTTCACTACGCGGCGTTTAGAAGGGCCGTAATAATAAATAGCAGTCCATTTGGCGCTTCCGTTATAATCATTGGCCTGTATTTCGCTGAAGTTTAAACTCAGCTCTCCACTGCTTTTTTCCAAAAGCATATACCACATAGCTTTCACCCGGTCTCCCTTTAAATGGCCGAAAACAGGATCATAGAAGACAATGTCTTTATGGTAACAGGCGTTCATGGCTTTTGAGTTTCCTTTTTGGAAAGCCTGATAAAAATCCAGAATAATTTTTTCATTGGGATGCTGCATACCTTAAAGATACATTAAAACTTTGCGACAGCGTTTAAGACTTTTATTTAGGAAAAGATTATATGTTTTTAGCTGTTAGAAAATTGTTTTCCAATACACTAAATGGAACATAGCCGCTGGCTATCTTATAGAAAGTCCCGTTATTTTCTAAAAATACCGAAGGAAAGCCGGTCACCCCAAGGGCATTCGATTTTTGAAAATCTGCTTCTACCTGGCTCATAAACACCGGGTCTTTCATTTTGGTTAAAAAAGCTTGTGGATCCAGGCCAAACTTAGCCGCAATTTTGCCATATTCTTCGAAATTTTCCGGTTCCATACCATCATAATAAATAGCCTTTTGAATTTGAGCTGCCAATTGGACGCTGTTTGTAGAGTTCAGTTCTTTAAAAACCGATAAGGCTATTGCCGGTGGTATGGAAGTGAATATAGCATCTCCCTTTTTCAAAGTTTTATTCAAAAAATTGGTGCCGAATTTTATCCCGGTTGCTTTTTCAACATCCAGGTAGGCCGAACTTATATAGGCAGCCACCTCGCCTATGGGACCAATTCGGTTACCGGTAATCATTCCGCCGGAAATCACTGTAAAGCTTAAATCATCCTTATACTTTTCCTGAAATTTGGTAATTACCGGCGAAAAACCATAACACCAGCCACATAAGGCATCATATACATATACTATTTTCATTCTTTTTTCTATTTGGTATTATGGAATTCGATATTTAAAACTCACTCCGGCAACGACTATTTTAATAATACAAAATTAACTACTTTGGCGGTACCTTAAAATAAGAATGTACTAACCTTTCTGTAAGTATGAAAAGTGAAAAATTGAATATTACTGCAAGGTGCCCAATTAGAACCACTTCAGATTTATTAAGTGGAAAATGGAAATTGCTTATACTGTTCCAGCTCGCTCCCAAACCTTTAAGACCTTCAGAATTGAAAAGATTAATACCTGATATAAGCGAGAAAATGCTGAACCAGGAATTGAAAAATTTGTGCGATAACCGGTTGGTAATGCGACAAAATTTTGGAGAAGTTCCGCCCAGGGTAGTTTATGAAGTAACCGCTATTGGCCATAAGATCATGCCCATAATAGCCGAAATGCGAAACTTTGCTATAGCTTATGAAAATGAGATAAAGGAAAATTCTAAGCTATGAGGAAACTTTTGATTACCGGGGCAACCGGGAATGTTGGTCTTGAAATCCTGTCAGCTTTACATAAATTAAAACCACAATTATCAGTATTTGCGGGTGTAAGAGAACCTTTAGCGGCTAGGCATCAATTAGATAAATATGATGTTGAGAAAATCGAGTTCGACTTTAACAATATCAATACATTTTAACCGGCTTTACAGGAAATAGATCTGCTGTTTTTGCTAAGGCCTCCACAAATTGCTGATGTAGATAAAATATTTGTACCGCTAATGGAGGAAATAAAACAATCTTCGGTAAAACATATTGTTTTCCTTTCGGTGCAGGGCGTGGAAAAGAATAAAATTATTCCGCATCATAAGATTGAAAAAATTGATAGTTCAAAGTAAAAAGTCTTACACTTTCTTACGACCTGCCTATTTTATGTAAAATTTCACGACCACGCTTCATGATGACCTAATCAATAAAAACCGAATTTTCTTACCTGCAGGAAATGCTAAATTCACCTTGATTGATGTCGAAGATATTGGACTGGTTACGGCAAAAGTGCTTATCGAACCGGGAAAACACGAAAACAAGAGTTATGAATTAACAAACAACCAAATCCTGACTTTTACAGAAATCGCGCGCAAATTGAGCGAGGTTTTGGGGAAAGAAATTGAATTTATTTCACCAGGTATTTTGAGATTTTATTTATCCAAAAGGAGAGAAGGAATGTCGAATATGTTCATTTTTGTAATGATCATGCTACATTATTTTCCGAGGTTTCAGAAGACTCCGGAAATTACCGACTGGGTTAAAATTATCACAGGGAGGGAGCCGAAAATGTTTGCAGAATTTGACGAGGAAAATATTGAAGAATTGCAATAAAATCACGTACTGGTAAATAAAAATTAAAGAAAAAACCTCGCTCTTTTAGTGCTTTATTCCTGTTTGTCCGCAAACTGATATTCAACTTCCCTTTCCCTTAGAATTACTCTAAGGCCTTATTACTCTTTTGTACTGGAGATTTATGGGATCCTAGTCATATCATAGATTTTCATTTACAACTTATTTAACAACTTCATAAGCAGAAAGTCTTAACTTTTCCTTGAATGAATCGAAGCAGGAGAAAATACAGGTTGTTCTATTCAATTGAGGAACATTTGGAGGTTCCAATGTTTATTCTGGCCATTTTATGGTTGTCTTTGTTTATTGTAGAATTGCTGCGGGGTATTTCATCTACAGAAGAAATTATCATTTACTGCATTTGGGCCGTTTTTATATTGGAATTTCTACTGAAATTTTTCCTGGCACCTCGTAAAAAAGACTTTCTGAAGAACAATGTCATAACCCTTGTTGCATTGATTATTCCGGCGTTTAGAGTGCTACGTATTTTCTATGCTTTCCGGGTACTAAGTTCTGTTCGTATAATAACTTCTACCAATATCATTAGGGCGCTCACCTCAGGAAAAAGATTTTTCACCTCTTTAAAAGAAGCCCAGGGACCACAGCCTACTCCTGAAATGAATGTTGGATTTTTAATTGCGACGGGAAAGGATTCCAACGCCGATCAAATTGAAAAATTGGCGAAGCAAATAGCAAATTTATCAAAGGAAAAGCTGGTTACCGCTACTTCTATCCCATGGTATTTTGATATGGCCGATAAGGTGAAGCTGGATAATGATAATCCCAGGAGCGCTTCCGACTTTTTAGATCGGGCCAGTTTAAAGATGGCAGAAGGACCATACGATATGGTATGCGTCATAACAGATGTGCCATTGATGTCTAGCAGAAATACGATCCAGGAAGGTTTAAGTTCTGAAGTTACGCGGGTGATGGTGATTTCTACCAAGGAATTTATTAATACAAAGAGAAGAAAAAACTCCAGGAAGCTCGATAGTTTAGAAGTGCAAATGAATATTGCTAAATTATTTCTGCACCTTACCGGGCATATCCTGGGACTGAAACACCGCACCGCCGGAAACAGTAAAATTATGCGGGTATTCAGCTATGTAGAAAATACAGGCGAAATCCCTTCATTTACTGCTGCAGAAAAGGAATACTTAAAGAAATATTCGGGGAAGATGCCAGATCGCGAATTGAAAAATGGGAACTTTGTAGAAACCTTTATCTTTCATATTCTAATGACCTTTAGGCACCCCGGAAAATTCTTTAAACCTTTACTAAGAAATTGGGCTGTTTTACTTCCGCTTTCCCTTCCAAACCTTGCAACGGCAGCAGTAGCACCTGCGTTAATTCTTATTTTTACAGCTGAGATCTGGGATGTTGGCCTGGGAATGGCAAACGGCACCGCGGCCTTCTTTGCCATTATTAGTATAATGTTCGCCAGCTTTTATTTGGTACGGGTACAAAACCTGTTTTTACCAATGAAAGAAAAACGTATTCTTACCGAACACCTGGCAGTTGCCAACAGCGTAATTTATGTGAGCGTGTTTTTGGCCTGTATTGGGTTGTTTGTCATGGTGGGCGGGCTTATGATGATTATAGCAATTTATGTATTTCCGGCCGATTTAATTACTACCTGGCCAACACTGAACAAGCCAGAAGTGACCCTGGCCGATAAAATAAGACTGGCAGTTTTTATAAGCACTGTAGGGGTTACCACCGGCGCCCTTGCCGGGGGACTTGAAAATAAGACCCTGATCCAGGAGCTTACATTGTTTAAAAATAAAACCTGAGAACATTAATCAATTCTTGAAAGGCTTCCTTTAATTTTTCTTCCGCATTGACCTGAATTTACAGTGAATTAATTGGAATTCAGTTTCTTATAAAACATCTAATGTAATTAGTAATGAGGATTGTTGTATCTTCATAGCTATTTTAATTCCTGCCCCAGTATTTCAATTGATATGAAAAAAGTAATTTTCTCAATTATACTGGTTTGTTTTTATGCCGGGCTCGGTTTTTCGCAGTCTGAAACTTTAAACGTAAACAATCTAAAAAATCAACCTGTAGACTCGATCCTTAGCTGGATGCAGTCTAACGAAACATCAGAAAAGACTTTAGACCAATTTCATAGCATAGGCCTAAATACTCTGAGACGTAGTTTAGAAACAGCGCCCGATAGTACAATAGCTCAAATTCATGAATCATTAGCTTCCTGGCATTCGTACAATGGAATATTTCCACCAGACTCGGTGGTGTATCATGCAGAGAAAGCGCTTGATTATCATATAAAGGCAAATGATAAACAGAAAATTGCAGATACCTATAGGTCTCTTTCCATAGATTACCTCAATACCGGCGAATTAGAAAAAGCACAAGAGGTATTGTTTAAATCAATAGCCTTATATGAAGACTTAGATGACGATTCGGGCCTGGGGAGTGCTTATCGCACCCTGGGAGTTAAATATCGGGTAACCGGAGATTTTGAAAAATCTATAGCCGCAACCAATCAGGCGATTCCTTTATTGGAAAAAACAGAAAATTACAGCGCTTTAGCCATCGCTCAATTTAATTTAATTGTAGGTTATGGAGAGTTGGGCGAATTTGAAAAAGCCTATGAAGCAGCGGAATACTGCCTGGAAATTGTAAGGACAAAAGTTCCTGAAGAAATTTTTGTACCTGTAAGAGCCTATTCTTACCGCGGTGACGTTTATATAAAAGCCAAAGATTACGACAATGCTTTAAAAGATTATCTAACCGCCTGGAATTTGTGTATTGAACACATTGGAGAAGAACGTTGCGCTACTTATAGAACAGAAATAGGAAAAATTTACCTGTTACAGGAAAAATATGAGTTGGCTTTAGATCATCTTTTAGCCGGGGTAAAGAGTTATGAAGATAAAGGGCAAATTGGTTTTGTTCAACCTTATTTAGACCTGGCAGAAACTTACCGGAAGTTAGGTGATTTTGAGAATGCCCTTTTATACAGGGAGAAAGCTTATGCTAATTCAGAAAAGCGGCTGGAAGATAAGATTAGTAGCGTTGAATCTGAAATGGCCATAAAATATGAAACAGAGAAAAAAGATGAGGCTTTAGCATCTCAGGCTGCTTTGATAGAACAAAAAAATAAAACTCAACTGCTATTTATCGTGATTGCCTCGCTTTTATTTTTGTTCCTCTTATCACTGCTCTATTTCTTTTATAAGAATAAAAAAGCCACCAAAATTATAAGGGTTAAAAATGCCGAGAAAGAATTGTTGCTGAAAGAGATACACCATCGTGTAAAAAATAATTTAGAAATGGTGAAGAGCTTAATTGCTTTACAATCGGCACAAATAGAAGATCCGGCCACCAAAGATGCCATGATTGCCAGCCAGAACAGGGTGCAGTCTATGGGAATAATTCATCAAAAATTATATCAGGGTGAAAACCTGGGAAGTATTGAAATGAAGGATTATTTCATCAACCTAAGTGAGGGTGTACTCGATAGCTTTAATGCATCAGATAAAGTGAAGATCGAATGTGCTATGGATAATCTGGAACTGGATGTAGATACAGCTGTACCAATAGGTCTTATTGTAAATGAACTTCTCACAAACGCGCTCAAATATGCATTTCCGGAACAGGAACAGGGCATCATCAAATTAAGTTTAGAAAAAGAAAGTGATCATAACTTAAAGTTAGAGATTAGAGATAATGGTGTTGGCAAAACAAGAGGCATTGTTCCCATTGGTACCGGTTTTGGTTCGCAATTGGTGAAATTGCTTACCCAACAGCTCAATGGTAAAATGAGGGAACGTATAGATAAGGGAACTCATATTGAATTCGATTTTGCCCGATAATCGAGTTGTGCGAAGGCCTTCGGTCAAAAATTTGGCCTCTTCGGGAAGCTAATTGATGCTTTCGTCCTTTATGGCTTGTCATATTTGCTGGATATCAATTACTTAGATGTTTATCTGACTGTTAATGCTTAAATAATATGAAAATGAAAACATTAAAAACATTAGCGCTTGCGGTAGTTCTTTGTATAGGACAAATCACAATCGCTCAGGAAATGAATTTCAATGAAACGGTAACTCAAAATCCAACTGCCGACGAAGATCTTAAAGTTGTTACTGAATATTTAGATGCACTGGTAAATAATAATCTGGATAAGGCCGGGAGTTTACTGGCCGACGATTTTAGCGGCAGTGGACCCAGCGATGGCGACACTGAAACAAAAGAAGATGTAATCGATAACTGGAAGCAAATTCATAAACTTCGTACCAACCAAAAAAACGAATATGTTGTGAATACCTGGAGAGTACTAAGCGGTGAATATAATGGAGATTGGGTATCTATTTGGGGTACTTATTCCTATACAGAAAATAATACAGATATAAATCTTCCTTATCATCTCACCGCAAAAGTGGAAGATGGAAAAATCCAGAATTCAATAATTTATTATAATAGCTTAGCCGTAGCAAAGAAAATGGGTTATGAATTAACACCAATAGAAGAAGGAAAATAGAAAATTATAGGAAAACGTTTTCCCAACCTACCTGGTAGTGCTTATTAAAGAATGGCGCTAGCCGAGTAAAATAATTCATTTCTACTAATGAGTTTTCCGGTTTTAGAATGATGTTTTTGCCCTTAATTGTTTTTTTGCCTGATTGTCAATAATCAGGTATGAGTAGAGCATATATATTAATCATTAAATAATTTAAATTATGAAAACAATTAAACTGGCAATTATCACTGTGATCGTAGCGATTTTGAGTATTGGTGTGCTTTCTGCACAAGATACTGGAAGTGAAATTTTAAATACAACTCTAATTACTGTTAAGCTGGGTCATCACACCAAGTTTATCGAAGGGGTTAAAAAATGGAAAGACTGTTATGTTGAGAATGAAGGTGAAAACACCTGGAATATGTGGCATAGGCAACAAGGAGAAGGGAATGTTTATGCAATGTCTGGTATGAAGGTAAATTGGGCAGAAATGGATAAAGAAGATCAGGCGAGTAACGCATGTTATCAAATCTTATTGAATGATATATCTCCACATATAGAAAAAGTAAGTTCACGAATTTCACGAACTATGCCGGAGGTAAGCAAAAGCATTTCGGAGGATCCAAAATTCATAAGAGTTACTTATTACGAAGTCCATAAGGAGTATGCTTTCATGGAGGTTTTAAATGCGGTAAGCAAAGCTATTAAAGATAAGGAAGGTACTACCCGAGGCCAATGGTATAACATTGAATTGGGCGGCCCGGAAACTCCCGACTTCTTTGTTGTTCAGGCATACCAAAAATATGCAGATTTGGATATTCAAAGAGACAGCCCGGCTAAGATCTATACCGATGCCATGGGCGAGGAAAAAGCCAACGAATTATGGGAGACATGGTTTGATACTCTTCAAAATAGCTGGACATACATCTATAAACTTAATGAGGAAATGAGTAATTAACACCAAATCAATAGTTGCCGGCCTGAATTTTTAGGAAAATAAATTTCTTAAATTTTCAGGCTTTTTATTGTCAATTTATCAAAAGGTGTTTAAGAAATATAAAATTTTGTTTAAGCAATTTTATGAAATTAAGCGAGGAGTAATAAAAGAAAATGACTATTTTTACCGGCTCAATTTTAAAAAATTACGCCCGTAACCTCTTGCTATTTAGGTTTTTTGTTGGAATATGATCTATGCTGATCTTCAAACTGAATTCGGGTAAATAGTTACTTTTTTTATGATAAACAAAGAGAATAGACTTAAAGAACTTAATTCCTATAAAATACTCGACACCTCACCAGAAGAAGAATTAGATGAAATTGCCGAAATCGCCTCATTAATTTGTGATGTGCCTATCTCCTTAATTACTTTATTAGACGAAAAACGACAATGGTTTAAAGCTAAAAAAGGACTCGAAGTTTCAGAAACGAAGCGAGAAGATTCCTTTTGCCAGCACGCACTTCACAAGCCGGAGGAGGTCCTGGTAATTGAAGATTCTCATCAGGATAGTCGCTTTAAGAATAGTGCTTTGGTAGAAGGCGATCCAAAAATTCGGTTTTATGCCGGTGCACCATTAAAAACGCCAAATGGTAACGTATTGGGGACTTTATGCATTATCGATCGAAAACCGAGAGAAATATCTACCAAACAAAAAAAAGCATTAAAAATCCTGGCAAAAAAGGCTATGGATTATTTGAATGCGCGTAAAGTACTTTTGGATCAAAAAACCTTAATCGAAAAAAATGCGGAACGACTCAAAAAATTAACAGATAATGTGCCGGGAGGCATTTTTCAGTTACGAATGACTACCGATTACGAATTACAATTCGAGTTTTTGAGCAAAGGAATCCAGGAGCTTCATCCAGAAATAGATATAGAGCAGTGGTTAAAATCGGCTAAAGTTGGTTTTTCTGTGGTTCATCCAGAAGATATTGAGGAATTTCAGACTAAATTGATGGAGTCTTACAAAGATGTTTCTCCTTTGCATATTGAATATCGGGCTAAAATAGGGGACCGGTACAACTGGCACCTGGTAAAGGGTAAACCCGAAAAAATGCCCGATGGTAGCGTGGTATGGTATGGCAGTTTCCAGGATATAAATAGCCGGGTGCAATACGAAAATACCATGGAGCAAATAGCCTTTGATATATCTCATGTATTGCGAAGGCCAATTACCAGCTTATTAGGCTTAACCGAATTAATTGAAATTGAAGATAGCCTTAATGCCGATAAACTAAAAGAATATTCTGAACATATTAAATCGGCTTCCCTGGAGTTGGATACCTTTACCAAAGATTTGAATCAAGTCTACGAAAAGAAAAAAGCGATCATTACCGGCCAGGAAGCTGCTGTTACTAGCTTATAAATATAAAGTCAAGAAGCCTAGTCCAGGCTGGCATTTATTTGCAATGCGTTGGAACAAGGCAGTATTTCTCCTGAAAATTATTATATTGAATGAAAAAGGCAGGCTGCCTTAGTGAAATTTTATTGGCACAATTGCTATATCCAGTTCTGGCTTGCTATTCATTAAACTTAAATTGCTAAAAATAAATGGAAAACATAGAATTCTATATTGATCAGGTTGCGAAGGTAACCGAAGCTATTGGCGTGTTAACCATATTTATTGGCTCGCTGTATTCCATTGGAAAATATTTAGTACGCTTAAAACGCACAAATTCTGAAGGCTACCTGGAATTAAGACAATCGGTAGGCAAATCCATTTTACTGGGATTGGAAATTTTGATTGCTGCCGATATTATGGCCACCGTAGTAACCAAACCCTCCTTAAGGTCGGTTTCAATTTTAGGCTTGATCGTGTTGATTAGAACTTTCTTAAGTCTTTCGCTTCAGGTTGAATTAGAAGGGAAGTTCCCCTGGCAGAGAAAAAAGACTTGAACGAGAAACCATCCAGCCTTTGTTTCAGCCATATTTCCCGGAAAGTCTAAAATTTTCCTATAATTTCTTTTCAAAATCATAAGAAGCAGCCTTTTTTCAATGGCATTGCCTAACTTTAAAAAACTGGTACTAATTTGTAATTCCGAGTAAATCAACATCAAATGAGTAAATCAATTTTAATTGCAGGCGCTTCCGGAGCTTTGGGGTTCCAGGTTCTAAAAGATTTTCAATCTCAGGGTTTTAAAGTTAGTGCATTAACCCATTCAAAAGAAGGCCTGGATAAACTAAAGGGCGAGGTAGAAGATATTCGATATCTTGATGCCAGTGATGATACCGATAAACTTGAGGGTATTACCCGGAATATTGATTACGTGGTTTCAGCATTAGGTAAATCTATCAGCCTTTTTCATCCCGATTCTGATAGTTTTAACGAAAGTAACTATAAAGCCAATAGCCATTTGCTTAAAGATGCCAAAAAATATGGTGTAAAGAAGTTCATCTATATTTCCATGAAAGGAGCCGATACAGCAACCGAATTTGCTATTCCCGGAACGCATCGAAAAACAGAGAAAGAGATCCAAGATTCGGGACTTAATTATTCTATTATAAGACCTGTTGGTTTTTATTCCGGTTTACACGATCTAATTATTATGGCCAGGAATAAAGTGATTCCGTTAGTAGGAGATGGAAAAGCTAAGACAAACAGCATTTATCAAGGGGATTTAGCCGACTTTATAACCAATCACTTTGCTGATTTGCCGGAAATTATTGAAATAGGCGGTCCAAAAATTCATACCCGGGAGGAAATGGCAGAGATGATCCGGGAAAAAATAGGAGGGAAAATAATAAAAGTGCCAGAGATAATAGCTGAAGGCGGGAGTGAAGTGCCTAAGCTATTTGCAGAGGAGAACCTTGGCCATAAGCTGGATTACTTCAGTTATATTATGAGTAACGATATGATCGCACAAACCAGGGGAACATTAAGCTTTAAGGAGTATTTAAACCAAATTGACCTGGAAAATGTTGAGTAAGCATACTCTTAATAAGTCCAGATCGAAATACTATTAATTTTACCATATGACTATTAGTAAAACCGCTTCCAAAAAATACGACGCCGTAATCGTTGGTAGTGGCTCTAATGGGATAGCGGCAGCGATATATCTTCAGCAGCAAGGTCTTAGAACAATTATCTTTGAGAAATCAACCCTGCCCGGTGGGGCAACAAAAACTGCCGAAGTTACTTTGCCGGGATTTAAACACGATCTCGGTTCTGCGGTGCTTCCCCTGGCTTATAGTTCACCCTTTTTCAGGGAACTTCCCCTGGACAAATACGGGCTGGAATGGATCTATCCTGATATTCCTTTTTCACAAACCCTGGAAAACGGTCGGGCAGTGGCCTGTTATAAAGATCTTGATGATACTGCAGCGCAACTGGGCAGGGATGCTAAGAGCTATATTAATTTAATAAAACCTTTAGTTGAAAAATGGGATGATATTGGAGAAGATGTTTTAGGACCACTTGGCCTTCCTGCGGCTCCTATTCCATTTGTACAATTTGGTTTAAAAAGTATTCCTTCCGCTAAATTTCTTGCGAATTTGCTTTTTAAAGAGCAGGAAACAAAAAGTTTGTTTTATGGAGCGGCAGCGCATTCTACACTGCCACTCACAAACCTGTTTTCATCATCTTTCGGCTTGGTGCTTAGTCTTATGGCGCACCTAAACGGTTGGCCATTTCCCAAACACGGCGCGGGGGCACTCGTCGAGGCGCTACTAAGTTATTATAGAGATCTGGGAGGGGAGATAATATTAAACAGTGAGATTACTAAGGTATCTGAACTGCCGGAAAGTAAAGTTCAAATTTATGATCTCACTCCCCGGCAAATCTTACAGATTGAAGACCTGGAATTAAGTTCGGGATATAGAAAACGATTAGAAAATTATAAATATGGCGCGGGAGTATTTAAAATAGACTGGGCCTTAGATGGGCCTATTCCTTTTATAAGTGACAAATGCAGGCGTTCGGGAACCATTCATATTGGATTCAGCCCAAAGGAAATGGAAGATTCTGAACAACTCACCGCCGAAGGCAAAATCCCGGAACATCCCTATGTGTTATTAGTACAACCCAGTGTGTTTGACAAGACAAGAGCACCGGGAAATAAGCACACTGCCTGGGCTTATTGCCACGTACCCAATGGCAGCGAAGAAGATTGTACAAAGATTATCGAAGATCAGGTTGAAAAGGCAGCACCGGGATTTAAAGATTTAATACTCGATAAAAGCACTATGAACACCAGGGAATTAGAAATTTTTGATCCTAACCTGGTGGGAGGTGATATCAACGGAGGTAGGCAGGATATTACCCAATTATTTACCAGGCCTGTTGCGAAGATCTCACCATATAAAACTTCGAATGATAAAGTTTATCTGTGCTCTTCCTCAACGCCACCCGGTGGTGGGGTGCACGGCATGGGCGGGTATAATGCCGCTAGACAGGTGATCAAAGATCATTTTGGTTAAGTGAAGAGTGAAGCCTGAAGAGTGAAGAGAGATAGTGAAGAGAAAAGAGCAGATCCCAAACCACAAACATTAAATAACCAACAACCCACAACCCACAACCCATAACTCACAACTGACAACCCACAATCTACAACCGATACCCTAAACTACTAGCAAAAGTCTACCAACTACCGTCTGTAGAAAAGTGAGAAGTGAAGAGAGGATAGTGAGCAGAAAAGAGCAAACCACAAACCACAAACCATAAACAACAAACATTAAACAACTCGCAACTCACAACTGACAACCCACAACCGAGAACCGAGAACCGAGAACCCAAAATTACAAACTCTAAGGAGTTAATTCATATCGACTAGAAGCCTAAAGTTAAATCCCTTCCAAAGCTAATTTTCTTCTTTTCTTTTCTCGCTGAAGTAAATTCAATTCTCTATTGGTTTGTCCTTCTACAGAAGAATTCTCTTCAGCCCTTCTTAATAAATATGGAACAACGTCTTTAACCGGGCCAAAAGGAACCAACTTCGCGGTATTATAATTTTTACTGGCAAGGTTGTAACTAATTTGATCGCTCATTCCGTATAACTGACTAAACCACACCCTGGGATCATCATGGGCAATTCTCTGGTCTTCCATGATCTGCACCGCGAGGTAATTACTCATTTCATTGTGAGTTCCTATAAAGACCGCGATATCATCGATATTATCAAGACAGTAAGCCAGTACATTGTTGAAATGAAGATCGGTAGCTTTTTTACTTTCGCAAATAGGAGATTTTTTTCCGTATTTCTTAGCTCTTTTATTCTCTTTTTCCATATAAGCTCCACGAACTATCTTGGCGCCAATTTTAAACCCTTTTTCTTTGGCTTTAGTGTGCAGTTCTTTTAAATAATCCAGCCGATCCCAGCGATAACATTGAA
>DATFJA010000246.1:0-31909 GCA_035269545.1 Salegentibacter sp. | reverse complement strand
GAGACTGTAAAAAAGTTTTTACAACGTCATCCTGAACTTGTTTCAGGATCTAGGTTGTTCATAATGAAATCATATTAGAAGTTGAAACAAGTTCAGCTTGACGAAAAAAAGATTTTAGAAGCAGTTTTGAAAATACAATATAATTATGAGGACGAAGTCGATAAAGAAGAACCGTATTAATGTAGTAACCCTTGGTTGCAGCAAGAATGTGTATGATAGTGAGGTGTTGATGGGTCAACTTAAAGGAAACAATAAAGACGTGGTGCACGAGCAGGACGGGAATATTGTGGTAATTAATACCTGCGGATTTATAGACAATGCCAAAGAAGAATCTGTGAATACTATCCTGGAATATGTAGGACAGAAACAACAGGGGGAAGTGGATAAAGTTTTTGTAACCGGATGTTTAAGTGAGCGTTACAAACCAGATCTTCAAAAGGAAATTCCCGATGTAGACCAGTATTTTGGAACTACAGAACTTCCAGGTTTATTAAAAGCGCTTGAAGCCGATTATAAACACGAATTGCTTGGGGAGCGTTTAACGACCACACCAAAAAATTACGCTTACCTTAAAATTGCAGAAGGCTGTGACAGGCCTTGTTCTTTCTGCGCTATTCCTTTAATGCGTGGCGGCCATAAATCAACACCTATTGAAGACCTGGTAACAGAAGCTAAAAAACTTGCCGCTAATGGCGTAAAGGAATTGATTCTTATCGCCCAGGATTTGACCTATTACGGACTTGATCTCTACAAAAAACGAAACCTTGCCGAACTGCTGGAAAACCTGGTTAAAGTAGAAGGTATTGAATGGATTCGTTTGCATTATGCATTTCCAACCGGTTTCCCGATGGATGTGCTGGATGTCATGAAGCGTGAACCTAAGGTTTGTAATTATATAGATATTCCACTACAGCATATCAATACAGAACTATTGAAATCTATGCGTCGCGGAACTACGAGCGAGAAAACTACAAAATTGCTTAAAGATTTCCGGAAATATGTTCCTGGAATGGCCATTAGAACTACACTTATTGTAGGTTACCCGGGTGAAACCCAGGAACAGTTTGAAGAAATGAGAGATTGGGTAGAGGAAATGCGCTTTGAGCGTTTAGGCTGCTTTACTTATTCTCACGAAGAAAATACACACGCCTATAATTTAGAAGACGATGTGCCGCAGGAAGTAAAACAAGATCGCGCTAATCAGATCATGGAAATACAGAGCCAGATTTCCTGGGAACTGAACCAGCAGAAAATTGGCGAAGTTTTTAAAGTGGTTATTGACAGGAAAGAAGGGAACTACTTTGTAGGGAGAACCGAATTTGATTCTCCTGATGTTGATAATGAAGTCCTGATAGATGCGACAAGCATTTACCTAAAAACCGGCGAATTTTACGAAGTAAAAGTAACCGATGCCGCCGATTTTGATTTGTATGCTGAACCTGTTCACGAAGCTCCAAAACCGGTAAGAAAAGAATTGAAGGTTAAATCTGTATAGAACTCATAAAATTAGTTTCTATAAATTTTCCGTGTCCTTTATGAAAATGTGGAGACGGAAAATTTAATTCTAATTCGTAGTTTTTTAATACATATACTTTTTAAGCCAGGTTAATCTGGGATTCCAGGTAAACATCCTGTACTCTTCTTAGGATATCGATACCTTCCCGCAATGGACGTTGAAATGCTTTTCTACCCATAATTAAACCTGATCCCCCGGCACGCTTATTAATCACAGCAGTGCGAACAGCTTCCTTAACATCAGATTCCCCTTTGGAACCTCCTCCGGAATTGATTAAGCCTATTTTTCCCATGTAGCAATTGGCCACCTGGAGCCTGCAAAGATCTATAGGGTGATCGGTGGTCAGGCTTTCATACATATCATCGTTGTATTTGCCAAAATCTATCTTTTTAAAACCATAATTAGTTTCGGGTAGTTTTTGTTTTATTACATCAGCTTTAATCGTTACTCCTAAATGATTAGCCTGCCCGGTAAGATCGGCAGCGGAATGAAAATCTTCATTTTCCGTTTTGAATTCACTATTTCGGGTATAGCACCATAAAATTGTAGCCATTCCCAGCTGATGGGCTTCTTCAAAAGCTACCGCAATCTCTTGTATTTGCCTGTTGCTTTCTTTAGATCCAAAATATATTGTTGCACCAACAGCGGTAGCGCCAAGATTCCAGGCTTCTTTCACAGTTCCATAGGGAATTTGGTCATACTTGTTTGGATAGGTAAGCAGTTCGTTATGGTTTAATTTAACCACAAAGGGAATTTTATGAGCATAGCGCCTTGCGTGAAGGCTTAGTACTCCAAAAGTGGAAGCGACACCATTACAACCTGCTTCCAGCGCAAGATTTATGATTTTCTCGGGATCAAAATAATCCTGATTCTTATAAAAAGAAAAGGCTGCAGAATGTTCAATCCCCTGGTCTATGGGTAAAATATTGAGGTAGCCTGTGCCGCCCAGGTTTCCGTGGTTATATAATTGTGAAAGGCTTTTTAATACCTGGGGATTTCTGTCACTTTCTATAAAATTGTTAACGCTTCCAGAATCGGGAACTGTTAATCTATCTTTAGGGATCTTTTCGCTCACGTGTTCGAGGTAATAGGAAGCATCATCTCCCAGGATCTCTGTAATTTCATCTAAGCTTCTCATAAACTTTTATTTTCTGGTTGAACTTTCATTGCGTTGTAAAAACGTAGGTTTCTGCCTGGTTAAGAATTGGTAGGGAAAATAAAAAAATACGTTACCGCACTGCTATAAGTTAAGAAAATAAGGAGAAATCTGCCTTTTTTAAGATTATAAAAAAAGTATAAAATACTATGCAGAGGTTGATTAACTGAATAAACCTTAGGATTTTGACTTATTATTCTTCCTTCTTTTCTTATAATCTATATAAATATAAATTGCATAAGCAACGAAGCCAACTCCTCCAATCCAGTAGAGTCCTTCTTTTAAGGTAGAAATATCATTAGAATACATCCCGATTGCAATAGACAAGGGGATCATTCCGGTTAAGGTAGCCATCATGAATTTTTTAAATTTCATTTGAAGCATTCCTGCTATAAAGCTAATCGCATCGTTTGAAAGAAATGGGGAGATGCGGAAAAGAACAACCGATCCATATGCGTAATTACTGATCCAGAAATCCATTTTTTCCATCTTTTCTTCTCCGAATATTTTTTTGAGGATAGCACTCTTTATACTTTTCCCGATAAAATACCCTATCGTTGAAGCTATAATAACCCCTGCTAAGGCAATTAGAATTCCCCACCAAAAGCCATAGGCTCTTACAGCTATAATTACCGGAAGCCAGGAAGGGAAAAAAATAAGAAACATTTGTAAAACGATAAAAGCGATAATCGCTAAAGGACCCCACACACCAAAGTCTTCAAAATATTCCTGGGTGTTTTCATGACTCCCGTTCCAGAGCATATTCACAGTAGTATCTATAAATGCCCGGAAAGATGGAAGTACAAAATATGCCAGGACCAATAAGCCGAGAATACTTCCGGAGATAATAAAGGAGGTATGTATGGTTTTGATAATAGTATTTCTATTTAAAATGTAATACTGAAAATTACAAAATATATAAATTTGAAAATCTTAAAGTTTTACTTTAATCGGTAGGTGTAAAAAATCCCTTTTGAAAATGGAGTCCATAAACAAGCTTTTAAACCTGATTGTTTTAAGGCATCGTTCACCCAGGTGTTACAGGTTTTAAAAAGATGAAAAGAAGTTTTAGCCGGGTAGAAGGCGTCATCCCGGTAATAATTTAGATCTGGTACCGGCTGAATTTCTTTTAGGTTTTTCTTGCTCAGGCTTGCTAAAATATAGTTGCTCAGATTTTTATATTGTTCTTCTGAAACTGAGATTTTCAGCAGGTTTTCAGAATCCGGTATTTCGTTATAGAACCGGGTATGAAGCGCACTCTGCGATTTTAAGAAAACTGTTTTGAAGGCCACATTTAATTTTAAATCTTCCCATTGTGGGGTATTCCGATAAAAATTGAGATCGCCCCAGCCGAAACCTATCAACTTTGAATTTACCGGCTTTGCAAGCGTATGTTCTGGTTTAAAAATCGAATCCCAGCTAATAATTTCTGAATGCACCGGGAGCAAAATATCAGTGTGTAAGTCCTGTTCGTAAAGATAGATATCTAACACTGTGTCTTTAGCTTCAAAATCAGTATTAACCGGAATCACAGAACCAATAAATGCCATCAACAGGTAAACTAAAGCCGGAGATAACAGGATTAATAGGAATTTAAGGAAGTAGCGTAAAGCTTGTTTCATTGCTTTAAATTATGAATTATTTCCTATTTATGAGTATCTCAGCTCGAGTAGTTTTTTTTGATGCCAGTCAAAGAAACCGTATCGAGAACAGTTGCGGAGTACTATTTTCACTTCTCGATACAATCTCGATTATCATCAGGCTCACTCGAGGTAACGAGAAATCTAAAACAAAAGATCGCCACATTGAACCGCTGCAAAGTACTCTTTCCATTAAAAGTTAGCTGTATTTAATAAAGTAACTTAATTTATGTTCTTTTTCCCTCGATGAAAAAGAACCAAAAAATCCAGACCTACAAAAATGGATCTAAATTTTACGTTCGATGTCTAAATTTTCTGAACTCGCGAGAAAAGTAGAAGTAACGATAAAATGTCTTTTCGCTCAAACAGCATAAAATTTAAACGTCATCTCACTTTAAATTTAACGATCAATTTTTGATAGGTCATAAAGACAACTAAACATAATAAAATCCTGCTTTCTGCCTATTTCAGGTAAATAGTCAAGGTAGCAATCTTTTCGGGATTAATTCTGAGAAGAGTGCAGTATATCCCAGGACTCGTCATCCCGAATTTATTTCGGGATCTAAGTTGAAATGAAGTTCCAAATCACTTCTCGATACTTTTCCGATTATCTACGTACAATTAACAGGAAGGTTTGCAATATAAAGTTCCCCTCCTCGGTAAGGAGGGAAATGAATTCTCTGTAGGAGAAAAAGGGGTGGTAGCATCTTGCTACATTAAAAACTCCTTATAAATTTTTAAAATAATTTATTATCTTTCCTCTAATATTCTAAAACCATGCCGCAAATTTCAAAAAAAGTCAACTTTTTCCGAAGAAACTATTTTTATATCACTGGTGGTTTCTGGTTATGTATGGGTTTTGCTCTTATCTTGGTAGGAGGTAATGAATTCATTGCTTATCCCTATACCATCTTCGGATTAATAGGGGCTGGATACGGGTATTTTAAAAAAGAATTACCCTTAGAATTTATTCGCTGGGATAATGAAAAAATAGAGATCAGCGAATGGCAACAATCATCGCAAACTTATTTGTGGGAAAATATTGATGGTATTAATGTTTCTGAAACGAATCTTACCATAAAATCCGGACCTGCAGGCGGAACTATGGTCGAGCTTAAAGGCTATCCCGAAGCCGATATTGAAAAACTAAAAACCGAATTAACTTCCGAGCAAAGCTTAACCATAGCCTGATATGCAAAGAATAGAGAAAAAGGTTAATTTCTTTAAAAGGAACCTCAATTATATATTCTCGGTTTCCTGGCTGTTAATGGGCCTTGCTTTTTACTTGAATTCTGATTCAGGCCGATATTTAGTATCAAGCTTATATGGAATCTCCGGTATTTTATATGCATTTCTTGCTTATAAACAAAGAGGCAGGAATACTGAATATCTAGCCTGGGACGATGAAAAACTGGTTGTGGCCCGATTGCATCAAAAACCAAAAACCTATCATTTCACTCCTGAAATAAACATTCATCTAAGCAACTATAACCTAATTATAAAGGCACCCAGGGCTACTGGAGATATGATTGAATTAAAAGGATTTACTGAAGAAGATCTGGACTTACTTCGGGAGAAATTTGCGGATCCGGTTTTCGCTAATAATGCCTAATTCCGTATTTCTGAAACTATAATTATAACCAAAAGCCGTCTTTATATTATTTACAATTCCAACATCACCAAATAAGTAGTATAGCCTAAATAAGACACTAAAAGAATTAAAGCTTCCCAGCGATCTAGACGTTTGCGTTTTCCGGTAAACATAGCCAATAACAGAAAAATTGTTCCGCCGGCAAGGATATAAAGATCCTGGTTGAAATTAAGGTTGAAATCAATGGGTTTTATCAAAGAAGCCGTAGAAAGTATAAGAAAAAGATTGAAGATATTAGAGCCAATAATATTTCCTACAGCTATGTCGGCATTTTTCTTAGTGGCGGCTACTATAGAAGTCGCCAATTCGGGCAGGGAAGTACCCGCAGCTACTACCGTAAGTCCAATAATTTTCTGACTTATTCCCATATTTTCAGCAATATCTATAGCGTTATTTACCACCAATTGTCCACCCAAAACTAGACCGGCAAGACCTCCAATTATAAAAAGGGTGGTTTTTAAAGGAGAAAGGAGTTTTATATTACCTTCTTCAGCTACATCATCATTTGTAAGTTGCTTGTAGACATAGAACAAAAAAGCCAGGAAACAAACGAGTAAAATAAATCCGTCAAAATTGCTTAAAATGCCTGTTTGATCAGGAGAAATAATTTGATCGTTAACCATCATAAACAGAATGATAACGGCGATAAGCGAAATTGGGATCTCTTTCCAGGCCGTGCTGGATTGGACGGCTAACGGAGTAATAAGCCCGGTAATTCCGAGAATAATAAAGAGGTTAAAGTTGTTGCTCCCAATAACGTTGCCGAAAACAATATCAGAATACCCATCAGCGGCTGCAAAACTATTCACGACCAATTCGGGTGCTGAAGTACCAAAAGCAACAATGGTTAAGCCAATAGCCAAATTAGAAATATTGAATTTTTTGGCCAGGGCAGAAGCACCTTCCACCATATAGTTTGCTCCAAAAATTAAGATTACTAATCCTAAAACCAGCAATAAGAAAGAAGTGATCATTATTCTTTAGAATCATTTAATAGAACCGGTTTTCCCAGTCCCAGGTCTTTTAATTTTTCCATTTGGGTTTCGGCATCACCAACTATTAAAAAATACATTTTCTCAGGATTAATATATTTCTCGGCAAGTTCCCTGATATCTAAAACGGTAAGTTCGTTTACTGTTTTTTCCCGCTGCTTAATAAAATTTTCTTCACGGCCGTAAGTACTTATTTCACTAAGCATATCTAACTTAGAATTCAAGGTTTCAAACTTTCTTGCATTACTTTTAATCATAAACCCACGGGTAATCTCCATATCTTCTCCATCAAAACTTGAAGGATAATCTTCAATAATTTCTTTGATTAGTTTTACGGCATCGTAAGTGATATTTGTTCTTACCCCACTGGAAATTAAAAATAAGCCTTTGTTTTTTCCTGCACTAAACCTGGAGCGTATGCCGTAAGTATATCCTTTTCCTTCACGTAATTCCTGGGTGAGCTGCGAGGCAAAACCACCACCTCCCAAACGGTAATTCATAACTTCAGCTGCATAAAAATCATCATCGGTAGCGGCCAGGGCAGGAGCCCCAAATCTTATTACCGATTGCTTTGCGCCGGGTACATCATAAAAGTAAATCTGGGATCTTTCCGGAAGCTGAGGTTGAGCAACCTCTGGCATTTTAACCAATTGAGGCGGCCAGGCAACTGAGAGCCCACGAATTCCTTTTACAGCTTCTTCTTTTTCAATAGCACCGGCAACATGAAAAACACTGCGTTTTGGAGTAAGATTTTCAGAATAATAATCTTTTACATCTTCTAAGCTAATGGCTTTAACCGAAGCTTCAGTTCCTAAATTATTTTGTCCCAAAATATGGTTTTCACCATAAATAAGTTTTCTAAATTCATTGCTGGCAATACTGTTAGGATCGGCTTCTTGCCTTTGAATCCGGCTAAGTGCTTGCTGCTTTATAAGTTTAAATTCGGTAGAATCCCAACGAGGTTCCAGTAATATCTCCTGGACCAGGTCTATAGTTTCGGCATAGTTTTTAGCTAGTGTGCTTCCGCTTAAAACAATTTTTTCGTCTCCTGCATTTACCCGAATATCTGCACCTAATAACTGGATAGCTTCTTCCAGTTCTTTGGGAGTTTTATTTTTGGTGCCTTTAGTCATTAAATTTGCTAAAAGATTAGAAACCCCAACTTTACTAGGATCTTCGAGCAAGAGGCCACCCTGCATTTCCAGGCTGAATTTTACTAAAGGAACTTCCTTATTGGTTATTCCATAAAGTTTAAGTCCGGAAGGAAGTGTTTTTTTCCATATATCAGGAACATTTAACTCAGGGGTGCTGCCATATGATGGTTCTATACTACGGTCAAAACTGGAAGGAGTTTTTTCATAAGAAGCATCAGCGGAAGCATTAACTTCTTCCTCAGCATTTTCAACTATTTTTTCTTCTACGACTTCAGCTTCTTCAGAGTTTTCTAAGGCAAGTTCGGTTTTACCTTTCGGTACAAAACTGGTTGCTACAAAATGCTCGTCTTTGATATATTCCTGGTAAACCCGCATAACATCTTCTGCAGTAACAGCCAGTATTTTTTCTACGTCTTTATTGATATAATTTGGGTCGTTAGCGAAAATTTGATATTGAGCCAGTTGAAAACCTTTTCCCAGAACGCTGGAAAGGCTATTATAAAAATTGGTTTCCTGCTGTGCTTTAATACGCTCTAAGTCGCTCTGCGGAATACCTTCGGCTTCAAACTTTTTAAAGGTTTCAAAAATCGCATTTTCCACAGAATCTAAATCAACTTCGTTATAAGCGGTAACCTGAAGCATTAGTTGTCCCGCTAATTCTGAAGTATAATTAAACATTTGTACGCGATCTGTAAGTTCTTTCTCTGCAACCAGGTCTTGGTACAGCGGGGCGTTTTTACCTTCACTTAAATAATTTGCTAAAACTTCCAGCGCATAAGAATCCTCGTGGTAAGAATAAACGCTAGGCCAGGCGAGGGTTAATTCTGGAAGCCTGGCGAAATTATCTTCATAATACAGTTTTTTGGTTTCATCCAGCTCTACCATTTGTTTTTCCTGGCGGGTTACCTCCGGGCCACGTGGAATTTCATCAAAATACTTATGAACCCATTCTTTGGCCTGCTGTTTATCGAAATCGCCGGCGATAGTTAATGTTACATTATTTGGAACATACCAGCGGTTATAAAAATCCTTAACGTCTTGTAGAGTAGCATTCTGAAGGTCTTCCAGAGAACCAATTACCTGCCAGTTATAAGGATGATCTTCAGGATATAGGTTTTTGTCAAGAACATACATCGTATGGCCGTAAGGACGATTATCTACGCCCTGTCTTTTTTCATTTTTTACTACTTGCTTTTCTTTTGCAAGTACGGGTTCCGTAACGGTATTTATAAAATACCCAAGTTTATCGGCTTCAGCCCAGATCATTTTTTCCAGAGCGTCTTTTGGTACGGTTTGAAAATAATTGGTACGATCACGACTGGTAGAGCCATTGGCACCAGAACCTCCAATTCTTGCACTCAGTTTATCAAGTCCGCCTTTTCCAAGGTTTTCAGATTCTAAAAAAAGCAAATGTTCAAAAAGATGCGCAAAACCGGTACGGCCTTCTTTTTCCAGGGCAGAACCCACGTGAGCAGTTAAAGCTACAGCGACCACGGGATCTGATTTATCGATATGAAAAATGACATTTAAGCCGTTTTCCAGCGTAAAAGTTTCAAAATCTACATTGAAATCGGTTGATTCCTGGGATTGAATTGTTGAGGAAAGCGCAAAGCTGCAAAGCAGTAGAAGTATAATTCTGAATTTCATTAAGATGAATTTTTAGCTACCCAAAATTAGTATTTATTTTGATTGTTTCAGAATTAAATCATTGGAGTCCTAAATATAAGATGCCACGAATACACGAATATTAAGTTTGTCATTGCGAGACCTGCGATAGCAGGATGTGGCAATCTATTGCTTAAAAAAGCCACGAATACACGAATATTAAGTTTTGTCATTGAGAGACCTGTTCTTACGGGGCGCGGCAATCTTTTTGTTGGGAATTACACTACCTGTTTAGCGTTTGTGGTTTGTTGTTTGCTTTAAATTTTAAGCTTAAAAACCCCCAAATGATCGTAGAATAAATTAGTGAATTGGTGGTAAGAGAAGGAGTTTCTTTAAGAAAAATACCTACGAGGTTAAAACAAACCTCGCAGGAGAACCACATCCTGCATGGTTTTCAAAACCTTGTAGGTTTGATTCAGAGCAAACTCATGCCGGGATTTAAAATCCTGAAATCTTTACTTCTTCCTTTTTTGGTCATATGAATTCGAGTAAATTGATAATGGAAGATACCTACGAGGTTAAAAGAAACCTCGCAGGATAATTCAATAAAATTATTCGTGCATTCGTGGCAAAAGAATTCTAATCTTTTAAAGCCTGAATTTGTTATTATTCACAAAAAAAATTGAGTTGGCAAAGAACAATTTCCCGTTCTCCCAAAATGCCCGGAATAAAGGATTATCTACCATATAAATAACACTTCCGCTTCCCATTCTTTCTTCACCGAAAACCAGAGAGTTCTCCAGATTCTTTACAGCTGAACTTCCTGCAAAACCAGCAATAATTTGCGGTTTCTGGATATAGGAAACATTATAGCCTTTATCCAGGAGTTTGTAGCTGTCACTACTTAATTTTAAACTCAAATAAGTGTCGTTGTAACCAAAAGCCATAGGATGAGTATTATCCAGTTTGGTTTTTATAATGCTACCCGTAATCATATCTTTCGCGGCTTCTCGCTCTCTTTGTGCATACGGAATTAAATTTACTGTAGCCGTAGAATCTTTGGTTTCTGACTTGTTTTCCTTAAGGGTAAAATCGTCTTTTCCTGCAAAAGTTTTTGCAGCGCTACCAATCGCGATAAGTTTCCCACCATTGCTAACCCAGTCTTTTACTTCTTTTAAAGTATCTTCATCTAAAATATCAGCGTAATTACCTTCCGGCATTATCAGGACATCAAATTGAGCCAGGTCAATATTCTTAAAATAATCTGTATTCAATGAGGTTAGCGGATAATTAAGATCCTGTTCGAAAAAGTACCAGACCTCACCATAATTTAAAGAAGAAGTGCCTTCGCCTTTTAAAACCGCAACTTTTGGCGGATTGATAAGTTTTACCTCGGGAGATCCAAAATCGGGTCCGCTGCCTGCAAAACTGGTGTTTGCTGCTACAAGTTCTCTTTGATGTTTATTAGCAATTTCAACTACAGTTTTATCAAAATCTTCTTTAGTTTTATTGTCGCTTTTGGTAATAATTAAACTTCCACGATCAAATTTCTTTCCTTCACTGCTAAAGGGAATTTCTGTAAAACGCACTTTAATATTTTCCTTTAGCAATTCGGATAAAAATTGGGCGTCCTGCATGGCGTTCCATTTTGAAACATAACCGGCACCCGATGGATTTGCTGTATTTGTAATTTCAGCATTTGGAGAATTTGCTCCTGAAGAAATTTCTCGTGTAGTCGCTACTGCTTCTAAACCGTAAGCGTAAGGCAAACTCCAGGCGGTAATATCATAAGTTAAAGAATCGGTTAGGGTGGTGGAAGGCTCAAAAAGTACGTTAACCATCTTACCTTTTGGCTGATTTGTATTGATCACCAAGGTGTTTTCATCAGCATTGAATCTTCCTCTATTCCCTTCGGCATAATTAAAACCTTTTATTCTTCCAGCTGCGGTATTTTGATATTTGATTTCGTGTTTATCCAGCAATTCTTTTAGTGAAGCAATTTTATCGGGATTTCCCTTTACCGCGTAAGATTTGTATTCTGAATCCTCATTATCAAAATACTTTTTAAATTCTGTATTAAGAATTTCTGTATTCTTACTAGCTACTTCCACGGTTGAAAGTCCGCTGGTGTGATGATGCGCTACACGATCTTTCAAAGTAAGTTTATAACCTTCATCGGTATAGATCCCCAAACCGGCGCGTCCATGGCCGGCTTGTTCGTAGGTCATTCCAATGGCACCCATATAAGTCGGGTAAGTGTCACCATAGCTTGGGTACAGCAAATCAAAACGCTCTTTGGTAAAAAACAGCCAGCCTTCCTTATCAAAATAATCTGCATGATTTTTCCCTATTTCCGTTTGAAATTCCCTTTGGAAAGGGGTGATCACTTCGTGAAAAGGTTCTGCCGCAGGTGCAAAATAATAAGGCTCATTAATACCCTGTTCGTGAAAATCAACGTGAATATGAGGCATCCACTGGTTGTAGATTTTAAGACGTTGCTGAGTTTCAACTTGTGTGGCCCAGGCCCAATCCCGGTTGAGATCAAATAAATAATGATTTGGTCTTCCTCCCGGCCAGGGCTCGTGGTGCTCGGCTGCTGCTTGCAAAGGATTATAAGGCTCTGCCTTTACCTGGTTGTACCAGTTAGCATAACGATCGCGACCATCGGGGTTTACACAGGGATCTATAATCACCACCGTATTTTCCAGCCAATCCTGTTTTTTGGTGATCAATTCATGCAAGGTTTTCATTGCAGCTTCGGTGCTGGAAGCTTCATTGCCGTGCACATTATAACTTAACCAAACAATGGCTTTATCAGCTTCGGCTTCAGTTTCTGCTATCCCGGTGTTTCCAAGATGATTTTTTCTGATCTCTTCCAGGTTTTGCAAATTTTCTTCCGAAGAAATTATCGCATAGGTAAGCGGTCGGCGTTCGTTGGTTTTTCCGTAGGTATGGTATTCCACCATGGAAGAATTTTCGGCTACCTGTTCAAAATAATTCACCACATCGGCGTGACGGGAGAATTGTGCGCCAATTTCATAGCCCAGGAATTCTTCCGGACTTTGTAATTGGGCATTGATTTGTAAACCTAAAAAAAGAAAGACGACAGCGAGTAATGTTGATTTCATTGATTGATTTTAAATGTTGAATAAGAATCCTGTTGATTTCTAATTACGTCACCCTGAATTTATTTCAGGGTCTAAGGTCTTGGATTTAAAATATGTTAGATGCTGAAACAAGTTCAGCTTGACGTTTGATTCTAAACCACCAATAATCGAGTAAAAACAGTATCTAGCGCCAAATTAACTAAAAATTAGCGAATAAAATTCTTAACTTCGGTATCTTTACGATCCAAAAAATTGCCAATGCCAACCGAGTGTATTCCGTACAAAGAAACTAATTATTTTACCGAGCTTATTTTAGATTACCTCGACGAAAAAGAGGAACTAAAATCTTTCTATAATCGCTTTCCGAACCTGGAGAATTTTAGGGGGCAGGTAGAAGAAAAGTCATCATTTCCCAAGGAAAACAGGGTGATTCTGGTAAAAGCTTTAAAGGAGCAATATTCCGGACTGGAAGTTTCAGATGCCACGCAAAATAATATTGATGCGCTGGCAGAGGAAAAAACCTTTACCGTAGTAACCGGGCATCAACTTAACTTATTTACCGGTCCGCTTTATTTCTTATATAAAATTGTTTCTACAATTAACCTTACCCGAAAATTAAAAGAAAAATATCCTGAAAATAATTTCGTGCCGGTGTATTGGATGGCAACCGAGGACCACGATTTTGAAGAGATCAATTTCTTCAATTTGAACGGGAAAAAATTTCAGTGGGCAAATGCACCAAAAAATGCGGAAAACGATGCGGTAGGAAATTTATCTACCGAAGGCCTGGAAGAGGTTTTTAAACTTTTTTCAGCTGAAATAGGGGGTGGGAAAGATGCAGAATATTTAAAGGAATTGTTTAAAAAATCTTACCTGCAGCACGATAATCTTACCGATGCTACTTTATACTTGGCCAACGAACTTTTTAAGGAAGAAGGTCTGGTGATCTTAGATGCACAGCAAAAAGATTTGAAAAAGCTTTTTATCCCTTATGCTGAAAATGAGCTTTTAGAACAAGTTTCACATAAAACTACCACGCAAACTAGCGAGAAACTGAATGAACTTGGCTACAATGTACAAGTGAACCCGAGAGAAATTAACCTGTTTTATTTAAACGATGGTTTACGCGAACGCATTATAGAACGGGATGGCGAATATTTTGTGCACGAAACTGAAATTCAATTTAGCAAGAATAAAATTCTGGAAGAATTAAAGGAATTTCCTGAAAGGTTTAGTCCAAATGTGATGCTTCGTCCTTTATACCAGGAAGTGATCCTGCCTAATCTTTGTTATATTGGTGGTGGAGGCGAAATCGCTTATTGGCTGGAGCTAAAAGATTATTTTGAAGCCGAGAATGTTACTTTCCCTGTTTTATTACTCCGGAATTCGGCTTTGATCCAATCAGAAAAGCTGGATGAAAAGCGGAGAAAATTAAATATTTCAAATAAAGAATTATTTCTAAAGCAGCACGAACTTATTAACAGGAAGGTGCGGCAAATTTCAAATATAGATATCGATTTTTCTGAACAGAAAGAACATTTGGTGAAGCAATTTCAACAGATGTATGACCTGGCAGAGAAAACCGATAAATCTTTTCTTGGCGCGGTTAAAGCCCAGGAAGTAAAACAATTAAAAGGACTCGATAATCTCGAAAAACGTCTTTTAAAAGCACAAAAACGAAAACTGGAAGATGAGGTGAGTAGAATTGCTGAACTTCAAAACGCACTCTTTCCGAACAAAGCTTTGCAAGAACGGCAAACTAATTTTTCGGAAATTTATGCAGAATACGGCTCCGAATTGATTTCAGTATTATTAAAAGAATTAGACCCGTTACAAGCGGAATTTAAAATTTTGACTTTTGGAAAAGAATAAAATGCACACCATAGATATGGACCTGGTAGAAATGACGCTAGACGTTATGAAATATGCCATAGACCGTATCTCAAATATTACTCCCGAAATGGGAGCACCTAAAAAGGAAGATGAATTATTAAGAATAGTTGGTGAAACTGTAACTCCGGAAGGAATTGGTGGTGAGAATGCTTTCCAGCTTTTTCGCGATGTTTTAGTCAAGGCCACGGTACCTATAGATCACCCACGGCATCTGGCTTTTGTACCGGCTGCACCAACCAGGGCAGCGATTATGTTCGATTTAGTGACTTCGGCCTCCAGTATTCACGGTGCCTACTGGATGGAAGGTGCCGGCGGAATTTTTTGTGAAAACCAGGCGATGAAATGGCTGGTTTCACTAACAAAATTACCCGAAGGTGCTTTTGGTGTTTTTACCAGTGGTGGTACGGCTGCAAATCTTTCGGCTATGGTGGCAGCTCGGGAAGAATGGAGAGCACGGGACAGCCAAAATGTAGGTAAAAAAGCATTGTTGCTTACTTCTCACGGAGCTCACAGTTCTATACAGGCAATGGCAAAGGTAATTGATGCAGATGTAGTAATGATAGACTGTGAGGAAGAAAATCTTACTGGTCGTGAATTGCAAAACGCTATAAATGAACTGGAAGAAAAAGACAGGATTAGGCTTTTTGCTGTAGTTGCTACCGGTGGAACCACGAATGCAGGTATTATAGACGAATTAGATACTATTGCTGATGTTTGCGAAAAAGAAAACGTATGGTTTCACGTAGATTGTGCATACGGTGGCGGTGCTTTGGCCGCTCCTTCTGTAAGGCACTTGTTTAATGGAATTGAACGTGCCGATAGTATTACTATAGATCCACATAAATGGTTATTTTCTCCATACGATTGCGGTGCGGTTATATATAAAGACCTGGAACTTGCAAAAAATGCGCATTCTCAAAAAGGTGCTTATTTGGAAATCTTCAAAGATGAGGGAGCCAAGGGTTTCAATCCTGCTGATTATCAAATTCAGTTAACAAGGAGAATTAGAGGAATGCCACTTTGGTTTTCACTGGCAATGCACGGCACAAATAAGTACAGGCAGGCCATTGAAACCGGAATTTCTTTGGCGCAAATTGCCGCAAAAAAGATTGAAAAACGTCAAAACCTTGAATTGGTAAGACCACCAAGTTTGTCGGTGGTTTTATTCCGAAGAAAGGAATGGAGTCCTGAAGAATATAAAGACTGGACGTATAAAAATCATCGGGAAGGTCTGGCTTTAGTGACGCCAACTACCTGGAAAAAAGAAACTGTAGTTCGTTTTTGTTTTATCAATCCTGATACTACAGAAGAAGATATTGATATGATTCTGGATACTATGGATTAGAATTCACTAGGTTCTTTATAACGTCATCCTGAATTTATTTCAGGATCTAGGATTTTGGTAAAAAATGTTAGAATCCCGAAGCAAATTCGGGATAAAGTCTGAAACAAGTTACCAGTGGCTTATTTTTAAAATGCTGGTATCTAGGCTTATTATCTACTATAATTTAAATCGAAACCTGCCTGATTTGGAAGGCTTTTCTTTCATTTTTTGCTCGCCCAAAAAACGAAACAAAAAAAGGCGTCCTATGTGGAGGTGTTTTTTTGGCTACAAGGCCAAAAAATCGCAAATCAGCAGCTAAATTTTTTCCAAGGTTTCAAAAATTATTTACGCTGCTGATTTGCTACACTCACACACGGAATTTTACAACTCGCTAAGCTCGCCGAACGTCAATTTCCTATAAGCTAGATATTTTTTTATCCCGAGTTTCAGCTCGACGGGGGGTTAATCATTGATAACAACAACTTTTTCAATCAATCTCATAATTCAACCGCATCGTAATAGATGCGGTTTTTTTCTTGTCGCCGGTATTGTAAGCGCCACTCCATGAATAATCCTCTCCGCTATTTTGACCGGTGATCTGGAAAACGCCCATACTCGCATTTTTTAGTTCACCTAGACTTCCACCGCTATTTTCTGCAATTTTCTCCGCTCTTAATCGGGCATCTTCGGTAGCTTTAGAGATCATTTCAATTTTAAGATCGGCGAGTTTGGTGTAATAATATCTAGGCGGAGTAGAATTAAACTGTACACCTTTGTTAAGAAGATCAGTGATTTCACGAGAAACTTCTTCTACAAGTTCCACATCGGTAGATTCAATTTTTATATTTTGGGTAAGCTGGTAACCCTGGAAGATGCTGCCCACATAATTTCCATTCTGGTATTGATTTTCACGCTGTTCTGATGTTTGTACAGAATTAAAGACAATGTTGTTTTCTTTTATTCCCTTATCAATAAGGTAAGTTCTTACGGTTTCTTTATCAGAATTTAAGTCGTTGTATGCTTTTTCCAAATTAGGGCTCATTCGGCTAAAACTACCTTCCCAAACAATAAGGTCTGAGGTGAAATTCTCGCTCCCGGAACCGGTGACCGAAATAACTCCGTCGGGATTTGCCCTGCTCACATAAGATTCTCCCAGTAACCAGGCAGCAATTACAATTGCAATAGCAAAAATTATAGCACTTATATATTTCATTTTGATAAAGTGAGGGTTTATAATAAAGATAGAAAATAAATCGGCTGGCTATTTTATTTTTGCCTCAAATTCTTACTTTTGTCTATGCAAAAAAACGTACTCATTTTAGACTTCGGCTCGCAGTACACGCAACTGATTGCAAGGCGTGTGAGGGAACTCAATATTTACTGCGAAATTGTTCCTTTTAATAAAATTCCAGACGATATTTCAAGCTTTAAAGCGGTGATCCTTTCGGGAAGTCCGTTTTCGGTAAGAGCTGAGGATGCTCCTCATCCCGATCTTTCTAATATCTGGGGAAAACTTCCTGTATTAGCAGTATGTTATGGCGCTCAATACTTCGCTCAATTTCACGGCGGGAAAGTGGAAGCTTCAGAAACCCGCGAATACGGAAGGGCCAATCTTTCAGTCATAAAAGATTCAGAACCGCTATTTGAAGGCATTACCGAAAATTCACAGGTTTGGATGAGCCATAGTGATACCATCAAAGAACTTCCTACCAACGGGATTAGAATTGCCAGTACAAGCGATGTTTTGAACGCGGCCTATAGAATTGAAGGTGAACAAACTTATGGAATCCAATTTCACCCGGAAGTATATCACTCTACCGATGGAAAACAATTGCTTGAAAACTTTCTAGTAAAGATCGCTGATGTGGCACAAACCTGGACTCCGGGTAAATTTGTTGATCTAACGGTTTCAGAATTAAAAGAAAAGATAGGAGACGATAAAGTAGTCTTAGGCTTAAGTGGTGGCGTTGATTCTAGCGTTGCTGCGGTTTTATTGCATAAAGCTATCGGTAAGAATTTGTATTGCATTTTTGTGAACAATGGTTTACTGCGTAAAGGTGAATTTGAAAGTGTTTTACATCAATATAAAGACATGGGGCTGAACGTGAAGGGCGTTGATGCGTCTGAACGATTCCTTGATGCTCTTGCTGGAAAAAGTGATCCTGAAGAAAAACGAAAAGCGATTGGAAATTCATTTATTGAAGTTTTTGACGATGAAGCACATAAAATAAAGGACGTGACCTGGCTGGCACAGGGAACTATTTATCCCGATGTTATTGAATCGGTTTCAGTTAACGGCGGTCCTTCAGCAACGATAAAGTCACACCATAATGTGGGTGGATTACCTGACTTTATGAAACTAAAGATCGTAGAGCCTTTAAAAATGCTCTTTAAAGATGAGGTGCGAAGAGTTGGTGCCGAAATGGGAATTGATGCCGAACTGTTAGGAAGACATCCGTTTCCGGGACCAGGACTGGCCATTAGGATTCTAGGCGATATTACCGCCGAAAAAGTTCGTATTTTGCAGGAGGTAGATCATATTTTTATCCAGGGATTAAGAGACTGGATGTTGTATGACAAAGTATGGCAGGCAGGCGCAATTTTGCTTCCGGTAAGCTCTGTGGGCGTTATGGGAGACGAGCGAACTTATGAAAAAGTAGTAGCCTTGAGAGCCGTAGAATCTACCGACGGAATGACGGCAGACTGGGTGAATTTACCTTACGAATTTTTGCAAAAAACCTCGAATACTATAATAAATCGGGTTAAAGGCGTTAATAGAGTAGTGTATGATATAAGCTCAAAGCCACCGGCTACCATAGAATGGGAATAAAATTTGATCCATATTCAAGAACCTTGAGGCATGCCTCGGGAAATTAAACCCTCATAGAGGGATTAAACCAATAAATATGAAATACCTTTTAATAGTTTGTTTTTTATTTCAGCTGTCCACTCTTTCGGCATCAGCCCAGGAATATAAATACCATACGGTAAAAGCAGGGGAAACCGTTTATAGTATTGCTAAATCCTACAATATTTCGGAAGAAGCGATCTATAAATATAATCCCGATGCTAAGGGCAATTTAGAGGTATCTTCAAAATTGGTAATTCCATTAAGTGAAAAAGAAGAAGAAGCTTCGGCTGAAGCTGAGGATATTCAGTTTATTACCCATACGGTAAAGCGAAAAGAAACTTTATACAGGCTTTCCAAAGAATATAATGTTGAAATCGATGAAATCAAAAGGTTTAATAAGCATCTTTATTCTGAAGAATTACAGCGAGGGGAAGAGATTTTAATTCCGCAGCGAAAAAAAGCAGCCGGTAATAGAGAATTAACTGCTTCTAAAAAGCTGGACATTCCCAGGGAGTCCGGTGAAGAAATTTCAGAAACCCGGGAACATGTAGTTTTACCAAAAGAAACCAAATTCGGGATCGCCCGCAAGTACGGTATTACGGTTAAACAATTGGAGGAATTGAATCCAAAGGTAGATGTATTGAAACCCGGGGTAATGATTCGTGTAGGCACCGATGTTTTGGACGAGCCGGTAATTATCACCGATGAGGTTTTTGAATTTTATGAGGTGAAACCCAAAGAGACCTTGTTTGGCCTTTCCAGAAAATTTGATGTTCCCCAGGATTCATTAATTTCTTTGAACCCTGCCTTAGAGGACGGTTTAAAAATAGGAATGGTTTTAAAAGTTCCCAATAGCGATGATGAGGGAAAATTCCCTGGGGAAGAGGAAGATATGGCTGGCGATTCAGAAGGCGAGGCTAATAAGAAGTTAGATCTTTCTAATAAGTTAAGCAATTTTAATACTAAAGAGCTGGTGGTATTACTACCTTATAATCTTAACCAGATAGATGAGGATTCTATTTCAAGTTATAGAGATGCCATTTTAGATGATCGCGTACTGAGAATTTCTTTAGATTTTTATAGTGGTGTACGAATGGCGGTAGAAAAAGCCAAAAGCTTTGGAATATCTACACAACTAAGAACTTACGATACTCGCAGGAGTGTTCAGGAGGTTACCAATATAATTAATTCGAATGATTTTAGAAGTGTAGATGCGGTAATAGGGCCTTTGGTACAAAACACTATAGAGACGGCGGCTTCACAATTAACTCGATATAATGTTCCCGTGATAAGTCCTTTATCTAATCGCGAGATGAGATCTTATCAAAATCTTTTTCAATCACGCCCAACTGATGAGATTTTAAAAAATGCGATGTTTGATTACCTGGAGAAAAACGCAGTGGGTAAAAATGTAATTATTATTGCTGATGCTGCTAAAAATCAGGTGAAGAACGAACTAACCCAAATTATCCCGAATTCTAAAGTAATTATGCCTTCTGAAGCTTATTTGAGCGCAGAAGATATTGAAGGATTGCTTTCGGAAACCCAGGAAAACTGGGTGATTCTGGAGTCTTCAAATATTGGTTTAATAAGTAGTACTACTTCGGCATTAAATCGCTTGGCTAGAGAACTTCCAATTAAATTATTTACCACCAATAGAAACAGTGGTTTCGAAGATGATGTGGTAGATAATGAGCATTTAGGCCGACTTAATTTTCACTACCCTTCTGTAGATAAACAGTATGATGATATGGTGCCTGAAGAGTTTATTGAAGCTTATAAAGAAGAATTTAATATGATCCCGAATCAGTATGTGACTAGAGGATACGATCTTACAATGGATATTTTATTAAGACTTGCTTCCGCTGAAGATCTTTATGAATCATTTGAAAAATACTCCGGATTTACTGAATATCAAGAGAATAAATTTCAGTACACCTCAAAACGAAATGGTGGATTTTATAATGAGGCCGTGTATATTATGAGTCTGGATGAAGAACTTAATTTAAAAGTCGCGAATGACCAGTAAGGTAATTTATACCGGAAGTTTAAGAACCGAAGCCGAACACCTTAAGAGTGGAGCGAAAATAATTACTGATGCCCCTACCGATAACCACGGCAAGGGCGAAGCATTTTCCCCAACCGATTCTGTTGCGACCGCTTTAGCCAGTTGTATGCTTACCGTCATGGGAATTAAGGCTGAAGATCTTGAAGTGAACTTAAATGGAACCACGGCCGAGGTTACTAAAACCATGGCGGCTAATCCCAGGCGAATTTCGAAGGTAGAAATTATGATTAATTTCCCTGAAACTTATGCTGAAAAAATCCGTAAAATACTGGAAAATACAGCGCGAACCTGCCCCGTAATGCAAAGTCTTCATCCAGATATGGAAAAGCTTATCAGCTTTAAGTATTCATGAAAAGCTGGAGTTTCTTACTGATCTTTGTTTTAAGTCTTCCATTAGTAGCGCAAGACTCAGATAAAATAAGCTGGGATGACACGCGGCTTTTAAAATGGGAGGATTTTAAAGCAAGTCCAAAAAAACATCTTTCTTATAAAGCCAATACCAATTCCGGAATATCCTTTTCCTGGACTTCTACAGAGAGCAACAGCGGAATTACACTTGATTATGAAATTGGGAGTAACTTTTACCCAAACCGCTCCTGGGTTAAGGAAATTAAGGAAGTAGATTATTTACTTGCCCACGAGCAATTACATTTTGATATCACCGAATTGCACGCCCGGAAACTTAGAAAAGCCTTAAGCAATTACGAGCCCGGCCTGAAGATGAAAAAAGAATTAAACGATATTTATTCGGAGATCGAACAGCAGCGCCGGCAAATGCAAAATCAGTTTGATAAGGAAACCAATCACAGTATTAATAAAGAAGCCGAATATAAATGGCGGCAATTTGTAGAAAAGGAATTGAAGAAACTAAGTGAATATTCCAGCTAAAGCATTGCAACTTCTTTTTTAGCTGTTTCAAATTCTTCGATTATTTCTTTTACAATTTCAGCAGCGGGTTTTATCTCGTGGATAAGTCCTGAAATTTGGCCAATTTCAAGCTCGCCTTCTTCCAGATCGCCTTCAAACATTCCTTTTTTAGCCCTGGCGCGTCCAAGTAATTCAATAAGCTGCTCTTTCGATGGATTTTCAGTATATAATTTCTGAATATCTTCAAAGAATTTATTTTTCAGAAGTCTTACTGGAGCGAGTTCTTTAAGGGTTAGTTTAGTATCACCTTCCTGCGCTTTCACCACCATCTCCTTAAAATTCTGATGCGAAGAAGCTTCAGGGCTGGCAACAAATCGGCTACCAATCTGCACGGCGTCTGCCCCCAGAGTCATAGCGGCCAGCATTCCTCGCCCTGTGGCTATTCCGCCTGCGGCAATTAAAGGAATATCAATTTTTTCTTTCACCATTGGTATTAAGGTGAAGGTAGTAGTTTCGTCTCTGCCATTGTGCCCACCTGCTTCAAAACCTTCAGCAACCACAGCATCTACACCTGCTTCCTGCGATTTTAGAGCGAATTTCACACCACTCACCACATGCGCTACTTTAATACCGTGTTCCTGCAAATGTTTAGTCCATGTTTTAGGATTCCCCGCAGAAGTAAAAACGATCTCTACTTTCTCTTCTATAATAATCTCCATGATCTTATCGATATCCGGATAGAGTAGGGGCACATTTACCGCAAATGGCTTATCGGTTGCTTTTTTACATTTTTCAATATGCTCTTTAAGAATTTCAGGATACATAGAACCCGCACCAATAATTCCGAGTCCGCCGGCATTACTAACGGCACTGGCAAGTTTCCAGCCACTGGCCCAAACCATGCCGGCTTGAATTAAAGGATATTGAATATTAAAAAGCTGTGTGATCTTATTTGTGGGCATTTGCTTAAATTTTCTCCGAATTTAAGAAATAACCCCCGAACCTAATAATTCTTCCCCGTCATACCAGGCTACAAATTGACCTTCGGTAATTGAAGCTTGAGGATCATCAAAAATCACATACATTCCAGCCTCGGTTTGATGCAAGGTTGCATCTTGTAAAGGTTGGCGATAGCGGATTCTGGCTTTTACTTTTAAAGTATCATCAGTACTTATGGCAAGGTCTTTTCTAACCCAATGCACTTCGTCCTTATTGATAAAAAGTCCTTTTCTATAAATTCCCGGGTGGTTTTTTCCCTGCCCGGTATAGATTACATTATCTACCACGTCGGTATCAATAACAAACAGAGGTTCTGGGGTGCCACCAACGGCAAGGCCTTTACGCTGTCCTTTGGTAAAGTAATGAGCGCCCTGGTGTTTTCCTACAACCTGGCCGTCTTCAGTATCATATTCATATTTCTTAGCAAGAAATTCCAGCTCTTCTTTTTTGTTGCTGAATTCTGGAGTTTCAGAAGAATACAAATCTTTTTCGGCTTCAATTTCTATGATCTTGCCTTCTTTAGGTTGTAATTTTTGCTGAAGAAAATCTGGCAGTCTTACTTTCCCAATAAAGCAAAGTCCCTGTGAATCTTTTTTATTTGCAGTAACCAGGTGTTGTTCTGAAGCGATTTTTCGCACTTCAGATTTTTGCAATTCCCCAATAGGAAAAAGCGTTTTGGAAAGTTGTTCTTGCGTAAGCTGGCAAAGGAAATAAGATTGGTCTTTATTATTGTCTTTTCCAGAAAGCAATTGATAAATAGTTTTACCATCTTTTTCGATTTCTCCTTTGCGGCAATAGTGTCCTGTAGCTACATAATCGGCACCCAATGAAAGCGCGATTTTCATAAATACATCAAACTTTATCTCACGATTACATAGAACATCGGGATTTGGCGTACGGCCGCGTTCGTATTCATTGAACATATAATCAACGATACGTTCTTTATATTGCTCGCTAAGATCTACGGTTTGAAAAGGAATGCCCAGCTTATCGGCTACCATCATGGCATCATTGCTATCGTCCAGCCATGGGCATTCATCAGAAATAGTTACCGAATCGTCGTGCCAGTTTTTCATAAAAAGACCAATTACTTCGTAACCCTGCTGCTGCAAAAGATATGCTGAAACACTAGAATCCACTCCACCCGATAAACCTACAACCACTTTCTTTTTCATAAACCTAAAATTGAAATTCCTTCCGCATAAAGTCGGAAAAGCGTTTGCAAAATTACGAAAATTTAAAGGAATGCTTCCGTTTACGTAGAAGCAGCTTGAAAATAAAAAAGCGATCTAAAAAATGAATTTAAGATCGCTTTTTTAAAATTTAATAGGATAATTATCTTTTTTCAAAAATAATACTGGTTTCAGGAGAAGCTATAGGCGTAAATATAAAGGTATCTCCGTTAAAATCTGCAGTACCGTTTAACTGACCAATTCCTTCAAATGGAATTGTAAAAGTGTAAATATTATTACTCTGGCTCCAGGTGCTTTCTGAAGTGTTTTCTACTTCACAATTTCCATTAACTTCAGAATGAAACTCAGAGGAAGTAGTGAAGTCTGAATTAAAAGTGATATTAGAATTTTGATTGCATTCACTTAATACTAAACCAGGAATTGGGGGATTAGTGATTTCTACAGCATACCAGGTTCCAAGGATTCTGTCTTCCCCATTGGCATCATCATCTTCACTACAAGAAGTAAACAGGGCTACACTAAAAAGTATTAAAATAAATTTCTTCATAATCTAGGTTTTAATTTTATGTAAATATATTCAATTTTAAACAGGTGTTTAAATAAAACGCCTTGAAGTATAGATAATTGCACGCATAATATTTTTATTTTTTTTGTTTAAATAAATCTATTTATAATTAAACATTTAACTCTTGTTTTATAATTATTAACAAAGAATAAACAGTTTATGATTTGCTTCTCATGTACTTTTACAGCATAACAAAAACTTAGAATTATGAAAACTATTAAATTTACTAAAATTGCTTTGCTGGCATTTTTGACTTTTGGTCTCTTTTCGTGCAGTGACGACGATGACGGAGGAGATGTAATCACCCCGACAAACACAATTGCCGATTTTGTTGCCGGAAATCCTGATTATTCTTCTTTAGGAGCCGCCCTGCAAGTAACAGGCCTGGACGCTACCCTGGATGGAACTGCTAATTTCACTGTATTCGCACCTAACAATGCCGCATTTAACTCATTTTTATCTGCTAATGGCTTCAATAGTCTTGATGAAGTACCAGTAGATGTTTTAACTGAAATCCTTCTTAACCACGTTCAGGAAGGTGAAATTATGTCTAGTGCACTATCTACCGGCTATATTGAAAGTATGGCCACGGGAATGGCTTCAGCTGAGCCTTTAAGCTTGTATATCAATACGGATAATGGAGTAACTATTAATGGAGTTTCTTCTGTAACTGCCGCAGATGTGGAAGTGGACAATGGAATTATTCACGCTGTAGATGCCGTAATAGGACTACCTGATGTGACTACTTTTGCAATTGCCGACCCCAACTTTGATATTCTTGTACAGGCCCTGACTGCAGATGATTCTTTCTCTTTCGTAGAAACTTTAATGATGAGTGATTCTCCAGCACCATTTACTGTTTTTGCCCCGACTAATACTGCTTTCGCGAATGTACTTGCTGAACTTGAATTAGCAGGACTGGGAGATATTCCTGCCGATCTATTATCAAGTATTTTAAGCTATCACGTTGTGACAGGAGCTAATGTACGTGCCGAAGATCTTTCTGACCAAATGATGGTACAAACTCTTGAAACTGGAAGTTTTACCATTAATCTTGGTGATAATGTAACAATTACTGACGAAAACGGAAGAACAGCGACAATTGTTGCTACTAACGTTCAGGCTAATAATGGTGTGATACACGCCCTGGATACTGTAATTCTTCCTGAGAATGATGCGATCGAAATTGAAACCAATACCATAGCAGATTTTGTGGTGGGAAATGACGATTATTCCTCTTTATTAGCTGCATTGGAAGCTACTGGTTTAACTTCAACTTTCACCGGAACCGATGATTATACCGTATTTACTCCAAATAACGCGGCATTTACAGCCTTTTTAAATGATAATGGCTTTAATGGACTTGATGAAGTACCGGTAGATTTATTAACCCAGGTTTTATTGAACCACGTACAAATGGGCGAAATTATGTCTACCGATCTAACTACCGGTTATATACCAAGTATGGCTGTTTGGGGAGCTTCAGATGAACCTTTGAGTATGTATATTAATGTAGACGACGGAGTAATGATAAACGGAGTTGCTTCTGTGACCGCTGCAGATATTGTTGTAGACAATGGAGTTATACACGCCGTAGATGCTGTAATTGGACTACCAAACATAACTACTTTTGCAACTGCCGATCCTAATTTTGATATCCTAGTACAAGCCCTAACAAGAGAGGAATCATTCAATTTTGTAGAAACATTAATGATGAGCGGAGATCCTGCACCATTTACTATTTTCGCTCCAGTTAATGATGCTTTTGTAAATTTATTAGATGAACTGGAACTTGGAGCTCTTGGAGATATCCCTACAGCAACTTTGGAAGCTACTTTAGCGTATCATGTAGTTGCCGGAGCTAATGTTAGATCGGGAGATTTAACCGACGGTATGGAAGTTACAACACTACAAGAAGGTGATTTTACCGTAAACCTTGGGGATGATGTAACGATTACTGATGCCAGAGGACGAACTGCTACTGTAATTGCAGCCGATGTTCAAGCTACTAATGGAGTAATTCACGCACTTGATACCGTATTGCTTCCTGCTGCGGATTAAAGTTTAGATTAATTAAATAAAAGAAAAAGCCCCGAATTGGGGCTTTTTTATTTGGTACTTAAAAGTTGTGCTACTTAAACTTTAAAAATATCATCCTGAATTAATTTCTGGATCTAAAATGATAATAGTCAAAGTTTAATAGAAGCTGAAACAAGTTCAGCTTCACGAATAAAAATTTATTCGCCAGCCTTATCAACTACAAGTCTCTCGTCACGATTAGCAATTTCCCAGGCCGTAAGAAAAATTAATTGAGCTCTTTTCTTTAGCGCTTCGAATTCAATTTTCTCAACGGTATCTGTAGGTTTGTGATAATCTGGGTGAACTCCGTTAAAGTAGAAAATCACCGGGATGTTGTTCTTTGCGAACATGTAATGGTCACTTCGGTAATAAAAACGGTTTGGATCATTTTCATCGTTATAGGTATAATCCAAATCCATATTCATATATTCTGAATTTACATTCTCACTAAGTTCGTGAAGATCGGTACTTAATTTATCGCTACCAATCAGGTAAACATAGTTGTCGTTTCCTGCGTGCTCTTTATCAATACGGCCAATCATATCCATATTTAAGTTAGCAACAGTATTTTCTAAAGGAAATACAGGGTTTTCTACATAATATTTAGAACCTAAAAGGCCTTTTTCTTCACCGGTTAAATGAATAAATAAAATAGATCGTTTAGGTGTAAAACCATCTTCTTGTGCTGCTTTAAAGGCTTCAGCAATTTCTAAGAGCCCAACCGGGCCAGAACCGCCATCATCTGCGCCATTATAGATATTTCCTTCATCATCAACTCCTACGTGATCATAGTGAGAGGTAAGCACAAGGATTTCATCGGGCTTCTCGCTTCCTTCAATAAAACCAAGTACGTTTTCAGAATCCTTAAGTTTTCCGTTAAAAAATTCAGTAGGGATTTCCTGGTAGTAATTAGAATAACCTTCTGGAGCTTCAATGCCAATTTCCTGGTATTCGTTCACAATATATTCAGCTGCTTTTTTCTGTCCGGGTTCACCGGTGTTTCGTCCTTCAAACTCATCACTGGCAAAAGTGTAAAGGTGTTCTTTTAATTCTGAAGTTGTGATGGTTTCAGCATATTCCATCGGATTTACATTTTCAACATTTTTTTGTGTACCACAAGCTACCATTCCGGTAGTCATGGCCACTAAAAGCATTTTTTTCATAGTTTAATTCAATTTTTGCTAATTAATACTTCTTAAAATATCTAGAAGTTTTTATTAAAGTCGCAGCAATATAGCAGTTTCGGTTCGAATTTTAGATAAGTCTGTTAACTTTCTTATTTATTGCGGTATGATCTTTTCTATTGCTTTTTTAGTAAGCGGTGACATTACCTGGTATCCCTCTAAATTTGGATGCACCCCATCTTCAGAATATCTTTTCGGCAAACCTTCTTTTTCATCCTTTAACGGAGTAAAAAGATCGAGATAAGTATGGTGGTTTTGTTCTGCATATTTTCTTATCCATGAATTGATTTTGGCAATTTTTTTGACAGGTTCAAGTCCGGGTCGCCAGGGATAATCGTAAACGGGTAGGATAGAAGTAAGAATAACTTTAATATCATTGGCTAAAGCCAGTTGGGACATTGCCTGAATATTGTTAGTGACCATTTCTACGGAAGAAAACCCTGTGTTCCCGGCTATATCGTTGGTGCCAGCAAGAATTACTACAGCTTTTGGTTTTAGTTTGATTACATCTGGCACAAACCGAATGAGCATCTGTGGCGTGGTTTGCCCGCCAATACCGCGGCCTGCGTAATTGTTGTTCTCGAAGAATTCTGGCTGTGCGTTTACCCAGCCTTCAGTAATTGAATTTCCCATAAAAACCACGTCGGGGTAATCCTGGGTTTCTTGTATTTTTTCATTTTGCGCTTTATATTTTTTAAGATTCGCCCAATCCTGCTCCATAAGTTCTGAATACTGTTTTTCCTGTGCAACGACTAATTTACCCAGAAATATAAAAATTGAAACTAAAATTATATTCTTCATAATTATAATTAATAGAGATGATCTTGAATTTATCTAAGCTTATCTAGCGTAAATATCTTTAGAAATTTAAATACTAAAACCCAATAGAAACTTTAGAGCGAATTAAAGTATTAGTGTTAGGTTGGTTAAGGGGAGTATCAATAGTGCTTGCTCCTAAATCTATATTTACATTGTTAAAATTACCTCGTAACCCTGCTCCAATTTCTGTTTGCGGAAAAAGAAAGTTCATATGAGGATTATTTATTCTTTCTTCTCCATTCAGGGAAGGGGTTAAATATCTCCCAAACAGATAAAAGCTAAACCTGTTGTTAATCTTGTATTCTAAATTAGTATTAAAGCTACCGAAAAATCCCGGAGTTTTACTATTATAAATAGTATTCTGTTCAAGAAACCCTGCGCCTAAAGTAATGCTTAGTCTGTCTATCGTATAATTAAGGGTATTATTATATAACTTATAGTAGCCAAGACCATCATAAGCGTTTTGTGTCTTGAGCTGGGAAGTATAGAAATTAGAGGTTGACTGCGCTGCATTATTATTTAATTCTTCTGATTCCTGTGCGTTTATACCGTTAAGAAATAGCATAGATAGAAGTAGAGAGAGGTGAGGCAAGCAAGAAGTTTTATTCATAAGATTTTTTTAAGATATAGCAACCACTTGCCAATAAATCTGGTAATCTAAACTGGTTTTTGAACTTTGAATAATGAAGGTATTAATTTTAAATAAGAATGAATGCTTAAAAATATAGGAGATGTTAAAACCTGATAATTAGGCAACTCGAAAAAAGCTTTAAAAAAGTTGTTGAAACCTTGTGTGTAATTGTAAAAGCTTGTTATATTTGCATCCGCTAAGCAGAAATGTATAGCATTTTATTGGAGGAATGGCAGAGTGGTCGATTGCGGCAGTCTTGAAAACTGTTGACTGTAACAGGTCCGGGGGTTCGAATCCCTCTTCCTCCGCTACTTATCTTACAAAATATCACAAACAGCCCCAAACCCTATGGTTTTGGGGCTTTTTTATTTTTCAATATATCAAAATATCCCAAATTATATCATTCTATCGGTTACACATTCGGTTACACCTGTCAATCAAAAATTAGGTGTAACCAAAGTAATATAAATCCTACAAATTAAAACTTAATGCTCTAATTACAAAGGGATTAAGTTGTATCTTAGAACTGTTTAATAAAATATATATAGTTATGAATACAACACTTTCTCGGATCAAGCCTAATTGTTGTGTTTACGCAAAAATTGCGGTTAATCTGTATAAGAAGAATTCAACATTTTTCACTCCTCTAAACTGAGCCCTAAACGCTTTTATTTTTGCATTAAAGGATTCTGCTGAAGCGTTGGTACTTCTATTGATAAAGTAATTGAGAATAGATCTGTAATTAAGGGTAATGGTATTGGCTATGGTATTAAAAGCCTTAAACCCCGTCTCCTCCACATCCTTGTACCAGTGAGCTAGTTTTGTATAAGCCCCTTCCTTTGATTTAGCATTGTTAAATATATTTCTAAGCCTTTGTGTAAGTTTAAAGGCTAACTTTATATTTGGGTACTGCTCGAAGAGTATTTTACTGCGCTCGGATTGATTCTCTGTCCAATTCGAAGGTGCTTTATAGAGCAGGTAACGGCTGCGGGCTAATAATTGTTTTCTGGTATCCCCATTAGCAAAGGTTTCTGGACTAAAACTTTTCTGTTTTAACCTGGCTTGTTTGATTTGTTCATTCTCCAGATCTATAGCCTCCCATCGGTGCTTGATCCTAATGTCCTGGAGGGCTTCAAAGGTGAGTTTCTGTACATGGAAACGGTCGGTGACCTGTATGGCCTTAGGGAAGCATTTCTTGGCAATAGTTTTCATGGAATTGGCCATGTCTAAGGTGATCTCCTTGACTCGTGCTCGTTTGGAAGCGGGTATTTTAAGCAGTTGCGCTATAATGGGTTCTACCTTGGTTCCTGAGAAAATTGCTACGATACTGCCCTTTTTACCCTTAGCTTTTTTATTGGTAATAATGGTATACAGTTCCCCTTTGGAGAGTGCAGTCTCATCTATAGAAAGCTTTGAGCTGATATTCTGGGGGAAGATGAGCCATTCTTTGGAATGTGGTTTTTGATCCCACTCTTTAAAATCGCTTAGGTAATCTTTATACTGGCGCTGGAGCTTCTTTCCATTGACCCCGTAAAACGCACCGATAGTATGACAGTCAGAGGCTTTAGTACTGACTAAGTACTTTTAAAAAAGCAGCGAACTCGACAGTCATTCGGGTTCCCTGTGCTACTAAATTCCAGTCACGCTGAATAACCTGTTTGCCTTGTTTGCCCAGCCAGCGTCGGCGTTTTATATGCAGGAATACCTTTTTACCACGAACAGGGAAATCCTGAATAGTTATTTCCTTATGGAACCCATGTGCTATGACCAGATTGGAGGAAAACTCCTTTGGGATCTCTGGTTTCTCTTCAAAGTGCAGGTGTAGTAGATCTCCATCTGTTTGATGACCGGTAAGATCAAAATGGGTGATTAATAGTTCTGGTAATAAAATCTTGAGTAGGTCTATATATGGATCCAATGCTTCCTTTTTAGGAAACAAAAATCAAACTATTATTTCAATTCACACACAACTTTTAAGAATGATCCGGAAAAACTCATTCAATTTTTGATGCTAGACCCAATATAATGGGGAAAACACCCCTTTTATGAATTTAACATTTCTGATATTTTTGCTCTAATAATAGCAAAGAATAACAATGCTCGTATAAATTCTAGAGCTTAAAATAACTTTATTACTAAGTTAAATATGATTTTGCCGGTTGCATTTGAGCCGTTTATATTTATATCTTTGCTGTTAATTTTTTCATAAAAATATTATCACTTTAGAATGTAATATTTCTTAAGCAAATCATCATTGAGATTTGTTTTAAATATTTCAAATTGTTTACGCCCGTTAAGGCCAAACGGTAATCCCAAATCATAATGATCATAATTTTACTGGTAGCCGCCATTTTTGGTTTTGTTTTATCTACTACCTTATTTTTTAAAAAATCTACCAAAACCGTTGCTACTCGTATTTTAGGTAGTTTTTATTTTTTATTATCTGTTTATGCTTTACAGGCCTATATTATAGATGGTGGCTTTCTACAGCATTTTAGATGGTTTTTTCTATGGCCATTACTCCCGTATCATTTAATTTTTATTCCCATTTATTATTATTTTAAAGTCATTATAAAAGATGAATTCAAGTGGCATAAAGCAGAACTAATTCTTTT
>DATFJA010000245.1:0-2552 GCA_035269545.1 Salegentibacter sp. | reverse complement strand
GCCGCAACCGGAATCACAAAAGATCTGGTTGATGTAGGTTTCGAATCGGGTAGAATGAAAACGGGCACACCTCCAAGAGTGGATGGCAGATCTTTAGATTACTCTAGAATGATAGAACAACCCGGGGATGATGTTCCTTCTAAATTTTCTTTTTTAGATGAAACCCAACCTTTGAAAAAACAACGTTCCTGTTATATGACGTATACCTCTCCAGAGGTACATGAAATTCTCAAAGATGGCTTTGAGAGATCGCCAATGTTTAATGGACGTATTCAAAGTATTGGTCCCAGATATTGCCCAAGTATAGAAGATAAAATAAACAGGTTTGCTGATAAGGATAGACATCAACTTTTTGTTGAACCCGAAGGATGGAATACGGTAGAAGTTTATGTAAATGGCTTTTCTACTTCGCTTCCCGAAGACGTTCAATTTAAAGCTTTAAAATCTGTAGCAGGATTTGAAAATGTAAAATTTTTTAGACCGGGTTACGCTATAGAATATGATTATTTTCCACCTACACAGTTGAAGCATACTTTGGAAACCAAGTTGGTTGAAGGGCTATATTTTGCTGGTCAAATTAATGGAACTACAGGGTACGAAGAAGCCGCTTGCCAGGGATTAATGGCGGGAATAAATGCTGCTCTAAAAGTCCAGGAAAAGGAAGAATTTATCATTAAGAGAAACGAAGCTTATATTGGTGTTCTTATAGATGATCTTATTACAAAAGGTACCGAAGAGCCTTATAGAATGTTTACTTCCCGTGCTGAATATAGAACCTTATTGCGACAGGATAATGCCGATTTTAGATTGACAGAACGTTCCTATAAATTAGGTTTGGCTTCTGAAGAACGGATGCGAAAAATGGAAGAGAAAAAAGAAAAGTCTTCAGAGTTTGTAAATTTCCTTAAGAATAAAAGCGTTTCTCACGAGGATGCAAATCCTATTTTGGAAGAGAATAATTCTTCTCCAATGAAGCAGAGTGATAAGATCTTTAAAATATTTTCTCGTCCAAATATTACGATGGATGATGTTCGAAATTTCCCTGGAGTAGAAGAATATATTCAGGAGAATAATTTGAATACCGAGATCTTGGAACAGACCGAAATTCAAGTAAAATATTCCGGGTATATTGAAAAGGAAAAGAATAATGCCGATAAATTGAATAGGCTGGAAGATGTAAAAATTCCGAATAGTTTTGATTATTCTAAGATCAAATCTATGTCTTTTGAGGCACGGGAAAAACTAAATAAAATTCAACCGACTTCAATTTCACAGGCATCAAGAATAAGCGGGGTAAGTCCTAATGACATTTCCGTTTTGTTGGTTTATATGGGAAGATAATTTTAGAAGTTCCACGTGGAACAATTTTCTTTTTGGCGTACTTTGTTGAGATAAATCTAGCAGGATTAACTTGAAAATTATTATAAAGATCAATCAAATTTTTCATTATTTAAAAACGAGTTTAGGGAATAAGAGCTTCTTATTGCTCTTCACTTTTTTGGTTTGTCAATCATGTATAATTACTACGCATTCTGTAAAGGAAATTAAGACTTCAGAATTAAATTCCCCTGAAGATAAATCTGATTATACTTCTTTTAAATTTAGTAGTCCCGTTAAGGTTCAAAAAACAAGAGATTGGTTTAGGAATTATTTAGCCTTAGATAGTGAAGATGATTTAATGAACTTTAAAACCAGTTTTTTAAAGGGATCAGATCATGAATTTATTATCACCGTTTTTGATTATTCCGATAGGGAAGAGTATATGGATCTCACCGGACTTTTTTTTGGAGGTGGCGTTGAAAGTAGAGAGAGTGATATAAAGTTTTTTGTAGGTATTACAGTAACCGATAAAACCGGAGTAGATCATTTAGCAGAAAGCTCTATTTTTCAAAAACCGTTACTCGAACAATTAGCTCAAATGCGTGAAGAATTTAGAAACTTCACAGAGAATAATCCTGATCAAAAATTCTTTTAATGAGCGATAAAAATTTTCATTTAAGCTGTAAAGATCATTTAGTTTCTGGCGAGGAATTTCAATTACAAAAAAGAAGTGATTTTGAAATATTAGAAACGATTCCAAGACCGGAAGATCTTTCTGCTTACTACGAAAGTGAAAACTATATTTCCCATACAGATTCCAGCAAAAGTCTTACCGATAAAATTTACCAAGCTGTAAAGAATTTTATGCTGCTGCAAAAGCTAAAGTGGATCAATAAAGTTGCTAAAGGAAATAATTTACTAGATATCGGAGCCGGAACCGGAGATTTTTTACAAACTGCCAAAAGAAAGAAATGGAATGTTGAAGGCATTGAACCAAATGCACAGGCAAGAAAATTAGCTACTGAAAAAGGGATTAAACTTCAGCAAAAATTATCTTACTTTGAGGATAGTTCTTTCGATGTAATTTCTATGTGGCATGTTTTAGAACACGTTCCAGATTTTGATATTCAGCTAAAGGAATTGTATCGTTTAATAAAACCGAATGGGGTAGGGGTTATCGCGGTTCCCAATTTTAAAAGTTTTGATGCCGAATATTACAAAGAATTTTGGGC
>DATFJA010000244.1:0-2280 GCA_035269545.1 Salegentibacter sp. | reverse complement strand
TTTAAGTGTGAGAATTTTCAAAGGATGGGCGCTTTCAAAATGCGTGGCGCCACTGCCGCAATCCTGGAGCTAAGTGCAGAAGAAAGAGCAAAAGGCGTGGTTACACATTCTTCAGGCAATTTTGCGCAGGCCGTTTCCCTTTCAGCAAAAAGCCTGGGAATTCCTGCTTATATCGTAATGCCTTCCTCTGCTCCTCAAGTTAAAAAAGATGCAGTAAGAACCTATGGAGGGCAGATTACCGAGTGTGAACCCAATATTAAAGCCCGGGAAGCAGCTGCGGCAAAAATAGAAGAAGAAACCGGTGCTACTTTTCTACATCCTTCTAACGATCTTAATGTGATCTATGGCCAGGGAACTGCGGCAAAAGAATTTCTTGAAGATTTCCCGGAACTTGATGTGATCATTGCCCCTGTTGGCGGCGGCGGACTTTTGGCAGGAACGGCACTGGCAGTCAATTTTTATTCCGAAAAATGTAAAACCATAGGTGCAGAGCCCTTTGAAGTTGACGATGCCTACCGATCTTTAAAAAGTGGAAAAATTGAATTTAATGAAACTACTAATACCATTGCAGATGGTTTGAAGACGAATTTGGGCGATAAGAATTTCCCAATTATACGAGATAAAGTCTCTGAAATTATTCGTGTTGAAGAAGAGGAAATCATCACGGCTATGAAACTAATTTGGGAACGAATGAAGATTGTAGTTGAACCCTCTGCCGCCGTAGCTTTTGCGGCAGTTTTACGGGAAAAAGAAAAATTTTACGGAAAAAGAGTGGGAATTATCATTTCTGGAGGTAATGTAGATCTAAGTAATTTACCTTTTTAAATTTCCCGGTTCTCATTTAAAAAACTCACCGTTACGAGCAGCTGCCCTACGTGCCGCTGACTATGTTCTGCCCCGTGAAAAAGTAAACCGATGACTGTAGAAGGTAATATCTTTCTTCCCACAGGCCTATATTCGGTTAGTATATTTTCAGGAGTATTTTTTAGAAAATCTATAGCTTCATCCACCTTATGCTTAAAATTTTCTACTAGTAATTCCACCGTAACTTCTCCATTGAATTCTCCTTCATTCTTCAAATATTCAAATTGGGTTTCCGATAATTTTTCAGCTTTAGCATAGGTCAGCATGCGATCTATTACTCCGGTTAAATGTTGTAAATGGAATCCTACTGAAGCTCTACCAGCAGGCTTTTTCCACAGCAATTCTTCCGGAAAATCTTGCATATATTTTTCAACTTCTTCGCCAAATTGTAATAAAGCGTGGGCAGCAGGCTGTAGCAAATCGGGTACACCTTCCACTTTTCCCCGCAACCAGACTTCAGATTTATTAGTCTTCATTTTCAACAAATTTTATTCAGAAAATAATTCAAATCAAACTTAATAGAAAGGAAAATTCTAAGGGATAATATCATCACAAAATCCCGGAAAAATTTAATTAGATAATCACTATTCTACTTTTAAAGCATTTCATAGTATATTTAGCCTCGTTAAATAATCATACTATGCTTAGAAAATTCCTCCCGGCTATTATTTTACTGTTGGCCTCTCCAAACCTATTTTCTCAAGAAAAAGAAGAAGAAAAGAAATGGGATGTAAATGATCCTTATTCTGACGATTGGAACATTAAAGAAGTACCTCTTAAAACCGATGAAGGCACCTGGATGAATCTCGATGTCTCTCCAGACGGAAAAACCATTGTTTTTGACCTTCTAGGTGATATTTATAAAATGCCCATTAGTGGCGGAAAAGCAGAACTTTTAAGAAGCGGAATGGCTTACGAAGTTCAGCCACGATTTAGTCCAGATGGCTCTAAAATTTCTTTTACCAGTGATGCCGGCGGTGGCGATAATATTTGGATCATGGAAGCCGAAGGAGAAAATGCCAGGCAACTTACCAAAGAAGATTTTCGATTATTAAACAATGCGGTTTGGACGCCGGACGGAAATGCCATTGTAGCAAGGAAACATTTTACTTCTGGCCGTTCTCTTGGTGCCGGCGAAATGTGGTTATACCACATTGGCGGCGAAGGAGGCTTACAACTTACCGAACGTAAAAACGATCAGCAGGATGTAAACGAGCCCAGCATTTCTCCAGATGGACGCTACCTTTATTACAGTGAAGATATGTACCCGGGCGGAATGTTTCAGTACAATAAAGATCCAAATAAACAGATCTATGTTATAAAACGATACGATTTTGAAACCGGTGAGAACAAGACTATTACCGGTGGTCCCGGGGGAGCAGCCAGACCACAGGTTTCACCTGATGGAAAGAAACT
>DATFJA010000243.1:0-3586 GCA_035269545.1 Salegentibacter sp. | reverse complement strand
AAAGAGCAAGAAGAATAGAAAAAGCGATTCACGAATTAGGTGAAGATCTTCTTTCAGTATCAATTTAATTCCCGATCACCACATTCCATTTTTTTACTGACCAGCTTTCAATAAGTCCGTTTTTCACGTACGGATCATTTTGAGCAAAAGCTTCCGCGATTTCCTTACTTTCTGCGTTAAAAACCAATACTGCTTCGTTTGCCACATCTATGGCTCCGCCAAGTATTAAGTAACCTTCATTAAAATATTTGGTGGCGTGATTCAAATGTTCTTTTCGGTATTTCCCTCTTTCCTCCAGGTAATCATCAGAGGTGGTATAATCTAAAATATAATAATTCATCTTTAGCTTTTAAATTGTCTTCCTTTCCAGGAAAAGTCCGAAAATAGGGATTTCACTGCTACATAAGTGCTAAAGAAAGGATAAAAAATACTACTCCAAAAATAACTTCGTAATACTGTTTCTCGCTGAAAAAATTTAGCTGAGCTGTAGATTAGCATAAAATCAAGATTAAATTTTACTAAAAAAATGATCAAAATAGGCTGGTAGGGCAGGACTTGAAAAAAGACTAAAAAAACAGCGATCACAAGACTTAAGTTCATTAAAAGCACGCTTATCCCGGTGAACTTTGCAAATAAGCTTTTGTAAGCCGGCGCTTTAGAAGCCCAACGAATTCGTTGTGACACCAGATCACCAAAATTTAGCTGAGGTTTAGTATAAACGATTACTTCTTTACTTTTTAAAAAGCCAATTTTATATTTCTCCTGTTGAAATTTTTGAAGCAAAAAAACATCATCACCACTTGCAATGTTGTCATTACCGGCGTATCCCGAAACCTTTAAAAAGGCAACTTTTTCATAACATAAATTGGCGCCATTGCACATAAATGCTTTCCCAATACCAAAAGCTCCGGCAGTGGATGCCTGCAGGCTTAAAATATCCAGCTCCTCAAAATTCCTTAAGATATTTCTGCGCTTATTATTTGTGTTTGCTGCCGGAAGAGAATTTAAAACCACCGGTCCCGCAATGAGTTTATTACCGGTTTTAAGTATAAAATCTTTATAAATTTTTAACCAGTTTCCAGGAACCTGGCAGTCTGCATCTGTAGTAATTATATATTCAAAATTAGCAGAATCAATCGCAGTATTAATCGCATCTTTTTTTGGAGAATTTGAAGTGCGTTGGTTTTCTAAAACTTTTAAATTTAAACCTAGATGAGTATGCTGAAATTCTTCAATTATTTCCACCGAATTATCTCCAGATTCATCGTTCACCAGGATAATTTCAAACTCAGCGGCAGGATAATTTATTCTGGATAAAGAAATCAATAAATCCGGTAAATTTTCAGCTTCATTTCTAAAAGGAATAATAATAGAAAACCGAATTTCCGCAGGTGAATTTTCTGAAGAGAATTCAGGAATTTTTTTCCAGCCGTAAAGCAGCATTAGCATTAAAACCGAATAACAAATACAGATTATAATAAAGATGAACATATCCGGTTTTTTAATTCTTAATTTCCCTGTAAAGTAAACCAAATCACTGCAAATTAAAGAACAGTAGAAAGAGAAAATATCCAAGCTATTGTGTATTTGAAATCTCGCTTAGCGAGTAAGGAAATGAAATTGCTTAGCTTTGCCTAGCTACGTGAATTTTGGTAGGTTTTAAATTGAAAAAGTTATTTTGAAAAGCGAAAGAATCATTTTAGGAATTGATCCCGGCACCACGATTATGGGCTTCGGACTTATAAAAGTGGAAAATAAACAGATGAAATTTATGCAGCTGAACGAGTTGCAGCTTAGTAAATACAGCGATCATTACGTTAAACTTAAATTGATTTTTGAACGGACTATAGAGTTGATCGATACTTATCATCCGGATGAAATTGCGATTGAAGCACCGTTTTTTGGTAAAAACGTACAATCTATGCTTAAGCTGGGAAGGGCACAGGGCGTGGCGATGGCCGCCGGACTTTCAAGAGAAATACCAATTACTGAATACTTACCCAAGAAAATTAAAATGGCAATTACCGGGAATGGAAATGCCAGTAAAGAGCAGGTCGCAAAAATGCTGCAAAGTTTGCTTGGTTTGAAATCATTACCGAAGAATCTCGACTCAACCGATGGGCTTGCGGCTGCGGTTTGTCATTTTTACAATTCCGGTAGAACCGAGGTGGGAAAAAGCTATTCAGGTTGGGCTGCATTTGTAAAGCAAAATCCGAAAAAAATCAAATAATTTCACGCTCTTCAAATCTATAAAATGTCTGGTATTTACATTCACATTCCTTTCTGTAAGCAGGCTTGTCACTATTGTGATTTTCATTTTTCTACCTCTTTAAAAAAGAAAGGGAAGCTTGTGGAAATGTTATCCAGGGAATTAGTGCTCCGGAAAAATGAGCTCAATTCTCCTGAAATCCAGACGATCTACTTTGGTGGTGGAACGCCTAGTTTGTTGGAAGCGGAGGAACTTCAGCAAATTTTTGAGAGCATTTATGCAAATTATAGAATTGCCGAAAATCCTGAAATCACCCTGGAAGCAAATCCCGATGACTTAACCGAAGAAAAGTTGAAAATGCTTAAGGCTTCTGAAATTAACCGCTTGAGTATTGGAGTTCAATCTTTTTTTGAAGTAGATCTTAAGTTGATGAACCGCGCGCATAACTCCGAGGAAGCATTAAAAAGTATAAAACGAGCTAAATCATATTTCGATAATATTTCTATAGATCTTATTTACGGAATCCCTGGAATGAGTGCGGAACGATGGCAACGAAATATAGAAATTTCACTTGAACTTGGAGTGCCTCATATTTCCAGTTATGCACTTACGGTAGAACCAAATACCGCGCTTCAGAAATTTATTGAAAAAGGAAAAATAAAACCGGTAGATGATGAGGCGGCAAAACTTCATTTTGAAATTCTGGTGGAAACCCTCACTAAAAATGGTTTTGAACATTATGAGTTTTCCAACTTTGGCAAGCCCGGGTATTTTTCAGAAAATAACACCGCCTATTGGCTGGGGAAACCTTATTTGGGTATTGGCCCTGCTGCGCATTCTTATGATGGTAATTCCAGGAAATGGAACATTTCGAATAATCCTTTATATATGAAAGCCCTGGAAAATGATAAAATTCCTCAGGAAACCGAAGACTTATCGGTTTCTGACAAATACAACGAATATGTGATGACGCGGCTTCGAACAAAATTTGGAGTAGAGCTTGCTGAGGTGGCTGAAAAGTTTGGAGAGAATTATAAAGCTCACTTTTTGGAACTTGCAAAGCCATTGCAAAAGGAAGATTTACTTCAGGAAAAAAATGGGATCTATCATATTACTTCCAAAGGGAAATTTTTAAGTGACGGTATTGCTGCCGATTTGTTTTTCCTGGATTAATATTTAAAGGAATTAAAGTCAAAAATCGTAAATTTGAGTTATGGCTATAGATCTTCAAAACAAGAAAATAGAATTAATTCAATGGTTATCCACCCTGGATGATGAATTTATTATTGACAAATTAATGGAATTACGAGATAGTGAGAAGGCTGATTGGTGGGATGAAGTAACTGAAGGTGAAAAAGAATCTATAGAGAAAGGAAT
>DATFJA010000242.1:0-13871 GCA_035269545.1 Salegentibacter sp. | reverse complement strand
GAAAAAATCTTAATTTGAAATTTCCCTTCTACATCGCCAGGCGCTATCTTTTTAGCAAAAGCAGCAATAATGCCATTAATATCATTACCATTATTGCGGCCATTGGCGTTTTTGCAGGGGCTTTTTCTTTATTTATTGTGCTCTCGGGTTTCGCCGGACTAAAAGATTTTAGCCTTTCTTTTTCCAATAAATTTGATCCCGATCTAAAAATATTGCCGTCAAGTGGAAAAACCTTCCAGTTCCCCGAAAATAAAGCCGGAGCATTAGCTGAAATTGAAGGAATCTCAAGTTTTAGCCGAATTATTGAAGAACGTATTTTCCTGGATTACCGCAATAAAAACCACACGGCGTTTATAAAAGGCGTAGATAAAAATTACCAGCAGGTCACCCAAATAGACAGTGCGATTGCCGGTTCCTGGTTAACCAATAGCGAAGCGCAGGTGGTGGTTGGCAATACTATTTCGAGGAAACTCGGCCTGAGTATTTTTAATTACCAGAACCTGTTAAATGTAATGGTGCCACGCCCCGGAAAAGGTCAAATAACCGGTTTAAACCCAGGACAGGCTTTTAACCAGGAAAAAGTAATTGTTAGCGGAATTTATAGCGTGAACGAAGAACTGGACGATAAATATGTTTTCTCCAATCTTGATTTTGCACGTAATCTTCTGGAATTAGATAAAAACACTTTTACCGGCGTAGAAATTAAAATCACTCCAGAGGCTGATGCCGATGAGGTTACCGCTAAAATCAAGGAACTTTTTGGAGATAAAATTATCGTAAAAAATAGGGCACAACTAAACGAGATGCTCTATAAAATGCTCAATACCGAGAATCTCGCGGTCTATCTTATTTTCACCCTGGTGCTTATCATTGCTCTCTTTAACGTAGCCGGTTCTATAATTATGGTGATCCTGGATAAAAGAGAAAATATCAAAACCCTGTTCAATCTTGGTGCTTCTGAAAGCCAGATCAAACGAATTTTCTTTACCCAGGGAATGCTTATGACGATTATTGGAGGTGCCATAGGCTTATCGGCCGCAATTCTGTTGGTTTACCTGCAACTGCAATTTGACCTGGTAATGATCACGCCTAGCCTGCCTTATCCCGTAGCTATCACCTTAGAAAATATCCTGATCGTAATTTTTACCATAGGAATCCTGGGCCTTATCGCTTCTTTTATAGCGGCGGGAAGTAGTAGAAAAGCCTTGAAGGCGGTTTAAACCCCTCCGGTATTTTAGCCGGCCACGAATACACGAATTTTTTTACTTAAACGCTCCCCTCCTTCCCAGGGAGGGGAATGAATTCAGCGTAGCTGAAGAAAGGGGTGGTTGAACCTCTACGAGATTATCAATAAAAAAATCCTCAACAAAACCCCTCCGGCCTATCGGCCACCTCCCCTTGCAAATAAGGGGAGGAGCTTTTTTGTTTTTCAAAACGTATAAAAAAATCGGAATTTAAACTTGTTAAATAATTAGATCCTGAAATAAATTCAGGATGACGGAGATAACGGCTCCCCTCCTTTTTAAGGAGGGGAATGAATTCAGCGCAGCTGAAGAAAGGGGTGGTTGAACCTCTACGAGATTATCAATAAAAAAATCTTCAAAAAAGACCCCTCCGACCTATCGGCCACCTCCCCTTGGAAATAAGGGGAGGAGCTTTTATATTTTTCAAAGAAATATTAGTGAATTCGTGGCTAACTTAAGAGCTCCTAAGCGAATTGAAAATCAGAAAAGTCTTTTTCCACCTCATCAAAAGCGGCAAAGACATCTACAGCATCATCGCTGGTTACCATTTTCATTCGGTATTCTTTGAAATGCGGGATGCCTTTAAAGTAATTGGTATAATGTCTTCGGGTTTCAAAAACACCTAATCGCTCCCCTTTCCAGTCAATCGCCATTTGCAGGTGACGTCTTGCAGCGTCTAAACGCTCCATCATTGTTGGAGGCGGTAAATGTTCTCCGGTTTCAAAGTAATGTTTTACTTCTCTAAAAAACCAGGGGTAACCAATACTGGCACGACCAATCATCGCACCGTCAAGACCAAATTTATCTCGCATCTCCACAGCTCTTTCGGGCGTATCAACATCGCCGTTCCCAAAAACCGGAATATGCATTCTTGGGTTATTCTTAACCTCTGCGATTGGCGCCCAGTCTGCTTCTCCTTTATACATTTGAGCTCTGGTACGGCCGTGGATAGAAATTGCCTGACAGCCAACATCCTGTAACCTTTCAGCAACTTCCAGTATCTTAATGGAATCATGATCCCAACCCAATCTAGTTTTTACAGTCACTGGTAAATTGGTGTGTTTAACCATGGCTTCGGTAAGCGAAACCATAAGATCTATATCTTTTAGAATCCCTGCACCGGCGCCTTTGGAAACCACTTTTTTAACCGGGCATCCAAAATTAATATCAATAATATCGGGGCCAGATTTCTCAACAATTTCTACCGATTGTAGCATGGATTCCAGGTTGGCTCCAAAAATCTGGATGCCTACCGGGCGTTCTTTCTCGTAAATATCAAGTTTCATGGTACTTTTCGCTGCATCGCGAATAAGCCCTTCTGAAGAGATAAACTCGGTGTAAACTACATCGGCTCCCTGCTCTTTGCAAAGCGCACGGAATGGCGGGTCACTCACATCTTCCATCGGTGCTAAAAGCAACGGGAAGTCTCCTACATCTATATTTCCTATTTTTGCCACTTCGGTTTATTTTGTGCAAAAGTACGAAAAGCCCCCTAACCCCCAAAGGGGGAATTAAACTTGACTTTTCTATAGATCTTCATCCTGTCCCGAAGCCTCGGGATATTTCAGAGCCTGCTCCGAAATTTATTCGGAGATCTAACAAGATATAATTTTTAATAGAGGCTTAGAAGCTGAAACAAGTTCAGCTTGACGGAATAAAGAATTTCCGGACTACAATCTATCCCTTTCAGCGGCGTCTATGCTGCGTTGGTTGTCTTCCAGTCTAAAGTTTCCGAAGTTATACTTAAATCCTACCTGCACGTAACGCATTTCTTCCTGCGCGAAATATGAATTATCCTGGTTTAGATATTGCGAGGTCAACCTGGTATTGGTCTCGTTAAAGATATCGTTGATGTTCAGACTTAATTCTGCGCGATTATTCCAAAGCGTTTTTCTAAACCCAAGGCTTAAAGTGGAAAACGGATCGAAATTATAAGAACCGGCAATAAAATCTGAAACGTAAGTAAAGCTTAAGTTTCCTGAAAAAGTACCGTCTTTAGAAAGCGTAAAAGCATTATAAAATTGCCCAAATACGGCGTCTATTTCATTAGTAACTTCTGCATTATTACTTTCTACCGCTAAAAACGTATTCTCTTCGTGAAAAAGAGAAGCATACAATTGTGCATACCACCAGCCGGTAATAGAACGACCGTGTAGAATATCCAATCCGTAGCCTTTACTTTCCAGTAAATTGGCCTGCATTCTTCTAATGGTTAGGTTTTGATTATCCTGAAAAGCTAAACTTGCCGGTGACCTTCCGTTATCACGATAATACACATCGAAAAAATACTGCCCTAGCAGCGTATAATTCAGATTGATATTATTGCTAATTGCAGCACGTAAATTCGGGTTTCCGGCATTAAAATCGTTTTCATTAAGAAAATACCTGAAAGGATTCAAACTTTCATATCGTGGACGTTCAATTCTTCGGCTATAATCCAGCGTAAAACTGTGATTATCTGAAGCGCGATACTGCAAATATGCGGTAGGAAACAATTCAAAATATTCCTGGCTATTCAATTGATCGGTTGAAAAAGACAATCCCAATAGATCGGTATATTCTCCTCTTAAACCCAGCTTTGCACTCCACTTTTCCCAATCTCTGGAAGCACTCGCATAAGCGGCGTAAACCTTTTCATCATAATGAAATTCATCAGATAAATTATCGTACAAATCCTGCAGACTTTCGGCATCAAAAAAATCAATTCCACTTTCTGAATCTATACTGGATAATTTAAGCCCACTTTCAAACGAGGCTTCTCCAAGGCTTGTGCTTAAGTCTATTTGTGCGGTAAGAATGTTGATATCCTGAATTGCTTCAGTATTAAAGGCGATGTTATCTACAATTTCTCCATTTCCTGAGAAATAATCGGTCTCAACCATTTGGTCACGCTCCTGGTCAAACTTGGTATAATGTGCCCCTACAGAAAGGCTTCCTCCATTATCGAGACTATGAATATAACTTAAATCTAATGCAACATTGCTATCATCGGTAGTTACATCACTATCGGTTATAAAATTAGAAAAAGCTGTATTTGTCTGTGTAGCAATATCGGTTCGCACCGAATTGTCGAAAGTTTTATCGGGTGAATACAAGAGATTGGAAGAAAAGCTCAGCTTGTTCTTTTCATCGAAATCGTAATCCAGGATAATATTAGCGTTATGAGCCTGGGAGCGGGTAACCCGTTCAAAATCGGTTTGCCATCTTTGGCCAAATGCTTCATTAGGACTAAAATTAATATAGCTATCGTCTCTTTTTATTTCTTTCCTGGGGCTAAAGCTATAATTTGCAAATACATTTAGTTTATCGCCCTTCCAGTAATGACTGGTTCCTATACGATACTTCGGAACAATTCCCTGGGTGTAAGCACCTTCAACACTGCCCTTGTATCCGGGAGAAATGGCCGCAGTGGTATTGATATTCAAAATAGCACCACCTTCAGCTTCATATCGAGCCGGCGGATTGGTAATTACCTCAATAGATTTAATATTCTCTGCCGAGTAACTTTGTAGAAGAGTTTGTAATTCGGCCTGGGTAAGCTGTACTTTCCGGTCGTTGATATAAACGGTAACATTAGAATTACGCACCTGCAGCTGACCCTGGCTCATAATTACACCGGGAGTTTGACGCAAAATATCCCAGCTACTACCACTGGAAAGCGTAGAATTTTCTACATCGAAAGTAATGCGGTCTATGCTTCGGGTAATTTTTGGCTTACGGGCGTTAATGGTTACTTCATCCAAACTTGAAGCACCTTCTTTTAAGGTGATCTTCTTTATTTTTTCATCTGAATTTACTGTAATTTGCTGAAGATATTCCTCATAGCCCACAAAACTCACTTTTAAGAGATAGTCGTTAGAGGCAATTTCTTCCAGCAGAAACTCACCGTTATCTTCCGAAATTGTACCCTTATAAACTGAAGTGGAATCCTGCGCATCTAACAAAATAATATTGGCAAAAGCCACCGGACTATTGGTTTCGGTAACCAGTTTTCCTTTTATAGTATGTTGTGCAAATAAAGAATTAGTAAATAGTATTAGTAGGGTAATAAGAATCGGGGGGTGGTTTCTAGTCATATATTTTGAATGGTTTTTATAGAAAAATCAAACAAATATATACTTTCCAATATAAGCGTTAAAACTTTTGGGTAATCTATTCGCTTATTCAGAATAATTTTTAATAAAACTGCTAAAAATGCATCCTTTTATTCTTCTATAGCATCATATAGAACCTGCTGAATATTTGTTCTTGTATTTAATTGATAAAGTCTCGTATTTTCTCGGGTGGGTAAGACCCGGTTGGAAAGAAACAGGTAAAGAAGACTTTCTTCTGGGTCTACCCAGGCATAAATACCTGTAAAACCTGTATGACCAAAACTAGATTTACTGGCATCTTTTGCCGTATTACTGTTTTCGCCCTCATATTCTAAATAGGGTTTATCAAACCCTATTCCCCTGCGATTGTCATTTTCTGGAAATTGAGCGGTGCTCCATTCTTTTAAAGTCTCTTCTTCAATATAGCGCTCGCCGGCATATTCACCCATATTCAGGTACATTTGCATCAATTTTGCCAGATCATTGGCTGTAGAAAAAAGCCCGGCATTGGCCGAAATGCCACCCATCATTATCGCCCCTTCATCGTGTACCATCCCATGAATAGGTTTACGACGGAATGAATAGTCATGTTCGGTAGGTACAATTCGGCTTTTTTCAAAACGCTCATTAGGATTATACCCTAAAGTTGTCGCGCCAAGTTTATCATAAAAATTTTCGTTGATATACTTCCTGAAATCTGTTCCGGTAATTTCTTCAACTATAGAAGGTAACAGGTAAAATGCAAGGCCCGAGTATTTGTATTTCGCTTCTTCTTCCAGCTCAGATTTCTTGATAGCTTTAAACATCTTCTTTTGGTAATTGCGATGTAACCATAAATCTTCACTCACTTTTACAGGAAATCTCCTGGAGGAATCTTTTTTAAACGTAAACCATTTATAACTACCGTTTTTGCGTCGTGTATCTTTCCAATAAGGGATCCAGGGCTTAAACCTTGCCTGGTGGGTTAGAATTTGCCTGAAAGGAACTCCAGCTTTGTTAGAATTTCTGAAGTATGGCAAATAATCATCTATCCCAGCGTTTAGGTCGAATTTACCTTCATCCTGCAATTTCATCAAAGCCGGCAAGGCCGAAGAAATTTTGGTTACCGAGGCCAGATCATACAAATCGGTCTTTTCAACTTTTATGGTATCGCTGTATTCATGGTAACCGTAAGCTTTATGTAAGACTATTTTTCCATCTTTAGCGACTAAAATTTGCCCTCCCGGCGTCGCTTTTTTTTTAATAGCTTCCTGCATTAGGGAGTCTACACTGCCAAAAAGTACTTTAGAATTCATGCCGGCATCTTCGGGAAGGGTATATTTAAACCTAATTTTTCCCTTAACGTCCATCCCGTCTCCAGATTTAAATTTCTCTCCAATACTCACAGGTAATCTTCCGTTTGCTCCTACCCCACCAAAAATAAGTTGCGCGGCCAGGTCCTGAGTAGTTTTGCTATCCTGGTACGTTAAGATCAATCCGGCAGCATTCTCAACATTGTCCAGCTTATTTAAAGAATATGGATTTTTAAAATAGCTGAAAATCGTATGTTCTTTTCCGGCAAGTTCTGCGATAAAATCCTGTACGGGTTTAGAGAATTTCATTGTATTTCGCGGAAAACGGCTATCGTCATGAATTCCACCAATTACGAGATTATATGCTGAAAGTTTTTCTTTGATCTTCACGATGTCTGAAGCTTTCGCATCAGCTTTTAACTGAAAGTTTTTTACTTCGGTATAAAGATTCAGTGTTTTTTGAAATTCGGTTTGATTAGAAGCTCCAAAAGAGATTGCAGCGATCTTCAAAGTATCCAACTTTCTAATAGGTAAAATACTGTTTTCATTTTTCAATACGGTAAGCGAGGCTTCTACCAGTTTTCTCTTCAGTAATTTTGCTTCGGCAGTATTGATCTCCTTGAGGATATTTTTAGGGCTTTGCGCTTTAAATTCATTCAAACCAACCCATTGTTTTACCGCCAGGATTTTTCTAACTCGTTCATCAAGCTGTTTTTGTGAAATTAAACCTTGCTTGATTGCTTTGCTCACTTCCTCTATGGCTTTTGGAACATCTTCGGTAAATTCTAAAAGGTCGTTACCCGCTAAGATGGCGTCTTTGTCTACTATTCCGGGTTCGTTCCCTTTGGTTACGCCTTTCATATTCATAGCATCGGTCACGATCAAACCTTCAAAACCCAAGCTGTCTTTTAAAATCCCGGTGATTATAGATTTTGATAAAGTAGAAGGTACACCAGTAGAATCCAGTGCAGGAATATCTAAATGCGCCACCATCACACCGCCAATCCCGGCATCGATTAATTTTTTAAAGGGATACATTTCTAAAGAATCCAATCTTTCAAAAGGATGGTTAATCTGTGGAAGCGCGTAATGAGAATCGGTATCGGTATCACCGTGACCGGGAAAGTGTTTGGCGGTAGTAAGCAAATTCGCGTCTTGCATTCCTCGCATATAGGCGATTCCTTTTTGAGAAACATTCTTTTTATTTTCTCCAAAAGAGCGGAAATTAATCACGGGATTATTCGGATTATTATTTACATCTACCACCGGCGCAAAATTAAGATGAAGCCCTGTACGCTTTATTTGGCGAGCAACTTCGCAGCCGAGTTCATAAACCAAACTATCGTCCCGAATTGCTCCCAGCGCCATTTGGTAAGGATAACTTATGGTGTTGTCCAGTCGCATTCCTAAGCCCCATTCAGCATCAATTGCTCCTAATAAAGGAACTTCTGAAGCCAACTGATAATCATTCATCAATTTCAATTGAGTTTCAGGATCGCCCTGGAAAAATATTAACCCCCCAATTTTTTGTTCATTAATGAGTTTTAGGATTTCCTCTTTATGCGTATTATCCCTGTTAGAATAAGCCGCCACCATAATAAGCTGGGCAATTCGCTCTTTAGGCGTAAGCTCCTTCATTATAGAATCTACCCATTTACTGTTGGTATACTGGAGAAATTCCGGTGATTTTTTGGCGTTTTCCTGTGACTGCAGTGTTAGGCCGAAAAAAACCATTGTAAAAATTAATAGGTGTGATGTTATATTTCTCATTATCCAGAAATTGATATTATACTTTAATATAAATACGTTTTTTATGCAACCAATAGCCAAGTAGCCACATCAGCAACATATAAGAAATGGCAAATAGCAGCGAAGCATTATAATTGTTTAGCCAGCTAAGATATAGGTTTTCGTAAAGCCATGTTTTTAAGGCCTGCCCGTTAACATAAATAATATTCATGATCATAACTACAAGGCCGGACATAACAAAAACGAACAACGGATTTTTCCCAAAAGCCTCGAAGAAAACAGTCCATCTTTTATATCTGAAGATTTCAATAATCAAGATTAATGCTGAAAGTACTAAAAGTGTCCAGCCTGTGCTGTATAGAACGTAGGAGCTGCTCCAAATAGGTTTATTGATAGGAAACCAAATATCCCAGATTTGGGCAACAAGCAGCAGCAATACTCCATAAATACTAAGTTTGATCACCGCAGAAATATTATTCCCCGATCTTTGAATAAAAACACCCGCCACATAGCCTGCAATAACATTAACAATGGCGGGGAGCGTACTTAATAAACCTTCAGGATCAAACGGAAGTCCGTAGCCTTTATAAAGGTTTGCATCGTCAAATATTAGCTTATCAAACTTCAGGGCTGCATTATGCTCTAAAGAAAGTGGATTAGGCTGATCGCCAAAAAACCACATAATTGCCCAGTAAGCGAGCAACATAAAACTACCGAAGAGAACAGATTTTTTCAGTTTTAAATAATGAATAATTAGCGATGCAAAAAGATAGCAAAGGGCTATGCGTTGCAGGACGCCCATAATACGCAAATTGGCTAAATTTTTAAAAACCAGTTCTCCCTCCTGCCTAAAAACAAAGGGAAAGGCATTTAAAAACAAACCAATAAGAAAAATAAGTGCCGCCCTTTTAAAGACCTTTTTTAAAAATGCATTTTCAGAAATGTTTTCATATTTACGAAGGCTGAAACTCATTGCGTTACCAATTACGAATAAAAAAGAAGGAAAAACCCAATCGGTTGGAGTAAAACCATGCCAGGGAGCGTGTTTGAAAGGCGCATAAATATGCGACCAGCTTCCCGGTGTATTCACCAATATCATTAAGGCAACGGTAAGTCCGCGCAACACATCTAGCGCGAGATATCGCTGGCTTTTCGCAGAGCTTACATCCTTAAATAATTTGGTAGCTTCAGTCATTCTGGTCTATGGTCGTACTAAAATTAGAACGGGGGATATTAAAATTCAGCTTTAAAATAGTTCTATAAAAGTATAAATTTAGATTAAACAATCAATCTTTTATAAAAAAATAGAAAAAGTATTTTTAAAAATAATTTTTTTATATACTTTTAAATTCAAAATAAATTCATTTTTTTAAAAGCTTAAATTTAACGGATAATGCTTTTATTTTAAAATATGACAACTCAAACTATGCCAACAGATCTACATGACTTTTTTATAGATAAAAAGAGACTCTCTAAAATTAATAATGTAGAGCGAAAAAAATTTCTTCAGAAATTGAAGATCATCAAGCATCTATTTCTTAATGGCGAGACTTCTAATGCAGAAGTTTGCCAACGGTTTAATGTTAGCCTTCCCACTTCCATGTCCTTGCTTAACCAATTAATTGAAGAAGGCATAGTAATAAAAAAAGGAAGAGGAAAATCTGAAGGAGGGCGCAAACCAGATCTTTACGGGCTTATTGAAAATTCGTTTTTCGTAGTGAGTATTCATATAGAACGATTTAGAATTAAGTTGGCCATAATTGATAATAATCATACCATACTTCATGAAAAATCCTGGCCTGCAGAGATATCTCCAGATTCTAACATAGTAGATCTTTTATATGAATGGAGCGAGGAATTGCTTAAAGAAGCCAAGATAAAAAGAGACCAGGTTATGGGTGTAGGCATTAGTATGCCTGGACTGGTTTCAGCTGAAGCCGGAAAGAATTTTACCTATTATCTAAGCGAGCAGGAACCGGAATCTCTAAAAGACAAGTTTGAGAAAAAATTCAAAAAACCGGTGGCTATTCTTAATGACGCCAAAAGTGCCTGCCTGGCAGAATTTCGCTTCGGCGGAGCCAGAAATAAAAGCAACGTACTTGTAATTTCGATGGATTGGGGTATAGGTTTAGGAATTATTATGGGCGGCAGAATGCACTCTGGAGAATCTGGATTTGCTGGAGAATTTGGACATATCCCAATGACAGAAGATGGATTGCTTTGCCACTGTGGTAAACGGGGATGCCTGGAAACAGAGGCTTCTGGACTTGCTTTAGTTAGAAAAACAAAAGAAGGTTTAAAAGAAGGACAAACTTCGGTTTTAAATAATCTTAAAAAAGAAGAACTGGAAAAACTGGAACCTGAGACTATTATAGAAGCGGCAAATCGCGGAGATCAATTTGCGATAAATGTGTTATCTGAAATAGGAATAAACCTAGGGAAAGGAATTGCAATTTTAATCCAAATATTTAATCCTGAATTGGTGATCCTTGAAGGAAAAATTGCTGAAGCCAAACAGTTTATCACCACTCCAATTCAGCAATCTATGAATACTTATTGCATGATGCAGCTTAAGGAACGCACCAAAATAGAACTTTCTACCCTGGGAGCTAATTCCAGCTTGTACGGCGGTACTATTGCGGTAATGGACGATATATTTAAAGACCAGGTTGCCCTGGTAAAATCACATATTAGCTAAATAAATTATGGCAAGATTAAATCTTTTAGAAGAAACACGCTTTGAAAAACTACCGGTAAGAGTTTATGAAGATGAGCATATTGCCTCAAAAAAGGTAGCCCGGCGCATCGCAGACCTAATTCGTAGAAAACAGGAAAATCATGAAAATGCTGTTCTGGGCCTTGCCACGGGTGCGACTCCTGTAGAGGTTTACGGAGAATTAATAAGATTGCATAAAGAAGAAGGTCTAAGTTTTAAAAACGTAGTCACTTTTAACCTGGACGAGTATTACCCAATGCAGCCAGATGCCAAACAGAGTTACGTTAAGTTTATGGATGAGAACCTTTTTAACCATATAGACATAAGAAGGGATAATATTCATATTCCCGACGGGACGCTTGCCAAAGAAGAAATTACCGATTATTGCCTTGCTTACGAGAACAAAATTGGCGCTGTAGGAGGATTAGATCTCCAGTTGCTTGGAATTGGAAGAACCGGTCATATTGGTTTTAACGAACCGGGGTCGGCACCAAATTCCGGAACGCGGTTGGTTACCTTAGACGACTTAACACGTCGTGATGCATCGCGAGACTTTGGAGGAAAGGAAAATGTTCCTACCAAAGCTATTACCATGGGAATAGGTACAATTTTTAAAGCCCGTGAAATAATTTTAATGGCGTGGAGCAAGAAAAAAGCACCCATCATTAAAAAAGCTGTGGAAGGAGAAATGTCTGGGAATGTACCGGCCACTTACCTTCAGCTTTCAGATAATGTTGAATTTATCCTGGATAAAGACGCGGCTTCAGAATTAACAAGATTTGATACACCCTGGTTGGTAAAAGATTGCAGCTGGGATAAAAACCTCATCAAAAAAGCGGTGATCTGGCTTTCTAGCGAAGTAGGAAAATCTATTCTAAAGCTTACCGATGAGGATTATAATAATAATGGCATGGCTCAACTTGCGACCGAGCAAGGCCCGGCTTATGACATTAATATAGATGTCTTTAACCAACTACAACACAGTATAACAGGTTGGCCGGGTGGGAAACCAAATGCCGACGATACTCAACGCCCAGAGCGAAAAAATCCGGCAAAGAAACGCGCCATTATTTTCTCTCCGCACCCCGATGACGATGTTATTTCTATGGGGGGAACTTTTATTAGGCTTGTAGACCAGGGACACGATGTTCATGTAGCTTACCAAACATCTGGAAACACTGCAGTTTGGGATACCGATGTGTTGCGTTATGTTGAGTTTGCCATAGATTTCAAGAAAAGTACCGGAGAAGATACTGAAAGCCTTGAGGCTACTTATGAAAAAATGCGGGCTTTTATCGAAAAGAAAGAGCCTAACGATATAGATTTAGATGAAATAAGAGATGTAAAAGCCTTTATTAGAAAATCTGAAGCAATTGCAGGAGCACGTTATGCGGGACTTAAAGATAAGAACATCCATTTTATGGCGCTACCTTTTTACGAAACCGGCAAACGTGTAAAAAGCCCGGTAACCGATAAAGATGTGGAGCTTACTATGGAATTATTAAAAGAAGTGAAACCGCACCAGATTTTCGCAGCAGGCGATTTTGCCGATCCTCACGGCACACATATTGTTTGTTTCCGAATTATTCTGGAAGCTATAGAAAGGCTTAGAAAAACAGAATCATGGACTAAAGACTGTTGGTTATGGATGTACCGTGGCGCCTGGCAGGAGTTTGATGTGCACGAAATAGAAATGGCCGTACCGCTTTCTCCCATGGAGGTTCAGCGTAAAAGGCACGCTATTTATCAACACCAGTCACAAAAAGACAGACCGGTTTTTCCAGGAGATGACGAAAGGGAATTTTGGGTACGTGCCGAAGAAAGAAACCGCGAAACCGCAGAAAGTTATCACTCCCTGGGATTAGCTAATTACGAAGCTATGGAGGCTTTCGTAAAATGGAAATTCAATTAAAATGAGGGGCGTATACCTGATTTTTATGCTCTTTTTATCGGGAAGTTTAGTTATTTCCTGTAGTTCTAATCCTTATTCAAAAACCAATAAGGTATATAAAAAACAGGCTAAGGCCTATAGCAAACAGTTAAAGCAGTTACCCTCCCAGGAAAACCAGAACGAATCCGCACTCAATTATGGTGAATACTGGGCGGGAACTACTAATTTTAATCTACGTAAGCCAAATTACGTGGTTATTCATCATACCGCGCAAGATTCTGTTCAGCAAACACTAACTACGTTTACCCTACCCAGAACGCAAGTAAGTTCACATTATGTAATCGCCAAAAATGGTGAGATCTATCATATGCTCAACGATTTTTATCGTGCCTGGCACGGCGGAGTTGGAAAATGGGGTAACAATACCGATTTAAACTCATCTTCCCTGGGTATTGAAATTGATAATAATGGCGAAGAAGAATTTACCGATCTTCAAATTATTAGCTTAGTAGAATTACTAGCGGAAATTAAAGAAAAGTATAAAATTCCTGCTGAAAATTTTATTGGTCATTCAGATATTGCACCTACCAGAAAAGTAGATCCCAATGCTAATTTTCCATGGAAACGCTTAGCTGAAGAAGGTTTTGGATTGTGGTATGACGAAGCTGAGGTTGAGAAATTAAAGCTTGAAGCCGAATTCTTTAAATCGAATCCCTTGGCTATAAATTTTAATTCCAGGCTTAATACCCGAATTCCATTTATCGATAAATTAGTATTTCCTGAGGTAATTCCGGCTGATTTTAATATTGAAAATGCGCTTAAAATTATAGGATATGACACTTCTGATCTTGAAGCTGCAAAGAGCGCCTTTAAACTTCATTTTAT
>DATFJA010000241.1:0-6859 GCA_035269545.1 Salegentibacter sp. | reverse complement strand
GCGGTAGGCAGCCAGGCAAATGTTGGTGGCGCAGCATCAGCACCGGTAGTCGCCGCAGCATTTCACCCATCTCTTGCAACGGTAGGTGTATTACTTGCAGTGTTCGGCTATGTGGTAGGAACCTATGGCGCAATTCTAACTACTATTTTAATGCAAATCGCGGCCGGGAGTTAGTTTAGAATATAAAATTATAAGATATTTGCCGCCTGAATCAGAAACCTTAAACCAGCTTGATGCTGGATATATAAAAATAGGAGTACGCAAGAAAATATTTATCAGCTTGTATGAATTCCTACATCGAAAGAAAATTATAACAGATGAAAAAAATTAGCATTCTTTTACTGGCTATTATTGCCCTAAGTTCTTGTAACAATAAAGAAAGCAACCTTATCGTAAATGCCAATATTGAAGGTCTTAAAAAAGGAACCGTTTATCTTCAAAAAATAGAAGATACACTTATGGTAGATGTCGATTCAGTAGAAATTAACGGTAATGCGAATATAGTTCTGGAAGCGTTTATTGAAAGCCCGCAGATGATGTACCTTTATCTTGAAAAGGTTGACAACTCTCAATATGACGATCGTATAGATTTCTTTGCTGAAGAAGGAGAAGTAACCATTAATACCACTTTAGAGAAGTTCTTAACTGATGCAGAGATTATCGGTGCAAAAAACCAGGAGAAGCTGGAAGAATATCGTAAAATGATGACGCGCTTCAATGACAAAAACCTGGAATTGATTAAAGAGAATTTTGAAGCACAGAAAGAAGAAAATGAAGAAAAATTAATAGAAGTAAATAAGCAATATGAAAGCTTGCTTAAGAGGAAATATCTTTACACTGTTAATTTCGCTATTAACAATAAAGACCTGGAAGTAGCCCCATATTTAGCCCTTTCTGAAGTTTTTGATGCAAACATCAAATACCTGGATACCATTTATAATTCTTTGGAGCCGAAGGTGAAAAAATCTATGTACGGGAAAGAATTGAAAGACTTCTTAAAAGAACGTAAAGCTGAACAAAAAGAAATAGAGAATATAAAGACTGAAGAAACTAACAACACTGAAGAAAGTGTGAGTTAAAACAACATTTATTTAAAATAATTTAAAAGCTCGCAGTTAAAACTGCGGGCTTTTTTATTGTGTGATTTCTAAAAACGAAGCTATTCCATATTTATTTTCGCAATAAAAACCTATACTTGTTATCGTATTTACACCAACAATACTATAAAATGTAAAATCCTCTATAGATGAATACCACAAAGAAAAATCGATGGTTCATTGCAGCTTCTGCAGTTTTTATACATATTTCTATTGGCGCGGCCTATGCTTATAGTGTCTACACACAGCCACTTGTTGAAACTAAAGGATGGTCTATGGCTTCGGTCACCACTGCTTTCACCATAATGATGGTTCTCGGTGGAGGTTCCGCAGCATTATTCGGAAAGTTCGTAGAGCGAAGTGGCCCAGGAAAATCAGCAATGCTTGCCGCTATTTTATTTGGCTTAGGTCAGGCAGGGTCGGGTTTTGCAATTTCTATGGATTCGCTCACTGGATTTCTTCTCTCTTATGGTCTTTTAAGTGGACTTGGGTTAGGAATAGGATATATTGCGCCTATTTCGACCTTGGTGAAATGGTTTCCCGATAAGAGAGGTTTAGCCACAGGGATGGCAGTTTTAGGATTTGGAACCGGGGCTTTATTAACAGCACCGGTGGCAGCAAGCCTAATAGGATCTATTGGAATTAGTAGCACCTTCTATATATTGGGAGCCTCCTATTTTATTTTAATGATAATTGGCGCATCCTATATCGCTCCCCCACCAAAAGATTGGATGCCGGCTGGAATGAAGGAAGCTGTAAAAGCCGGAACCAGGAGTATAAAGAAAGATTTGACCCAGGCGACCTCCGGTGAAGCTGTCAGGACCAAACATTTTTGGATGCTATGGACTATGATGCTTATAAATACAAGCGCAGGTATTATGATGATTTCAGTAGCCTCTCCAATGGCCCAGAATATAGTAGGATTATCGGCTGCTGCGGCAGCAACAATGGTAGGATTGATGGGTGTATTTAATGGCGGCGGAAGACTGGGTTGGGCAGCAGCTTCAGATTATATTTCGCGTCCCAAAGTCTTTATAATTTTCTTTATCATTCAACTTATTGCATTTATTACGTTACCAATTATAACCAGTGCATTCATCTTCCAAATTTTCATCTTTCTCGTGGTTAGTTGCTACGGTGGCGGATTTTCCAACCTTCCGGCATTTATAGGCGATCTCTTCGGCACTAAAGAACTCGGAGCAATTCACGGTTATCTCTTAACCACCTGGTCTTTGGGCGGGCTTATTGGACCCACATTGGTTTCTCAAATTTACACGAGAACAGGAAGTTATATTCCGGTATTTTATGTTTTTACCGGGTTAATTATCATCGCTCTTATAATTAGCATTTTACTAGACAGGAGCATTCAAAAAGTAAAAGCAAAGGAGGAAAAACTTCAATACGAGGCCTCAACTGCAGAATAACAAATGTTTTTGGAGCTTATATAAACTCCCGAGCTTTAATATTTTATTGGCTAAGATTGGTTTCCTGTTTTTCTAAATTTGAGAAAAACCAGACTATGAATCAAAAAGTTCTTGAAGAAAATAATTACGACCTTATTTGTATTGGCGGCGGAATTATGAGCGCCACGCTCACTTTAATGCTGAAACTAATTGACCCAAAACTCAAAATAATCATTTTTGAAAAGCTAGGTGAGGTAGCCAAAGAAAGTTCAGGAGCCTGGAATAATGCGGGAACCGGCCATTCTGCCCTATGCGAACTCAATTATACACCAGAAAAACCCGATGGCAGTATCGATATTAGCAAAGCCATTGATATATTCAGCCAGTTTGAGACCAGTAAACAATTCTGGGCCTATTTGATAGAACAAAAATTAATCAAAGATCCTCAGAATTTTATTCATTCGGTACCGCATCATAGTTGGGTGACGGGAAATGACAATATTGAATTCCTCAAAAAGCGTTTTGAAGCGCTTACGCAAACTTCAATGTTTGAGAAGATGCAATTCTCTGAAGATCCTGATAAATTAAAAGAATGGTTCCCATTAATTACCAAAGACCGGGAGAATGAGAATATGGCAGGCACCCGGATGGAAATTGGAACAGAGGTTAATTTTGAAGAAGTTACTGAGCAATATATCAAAATTTTAGAAGAGCAATTTGATGTTCCGGTTCTAAGAAATACCGATGTTTTAGATGTAGATCCCGACAAGGAACTGGAATGGACCGTAGAAGCTAAAAATCTTGATAGCGGCGAGTTAACTTATTATGATTCCGAACACGTATTTATTGGCGCCGGTGGCGGTGCATTGCCATTACTTCAGAAAGTCGAAATTGAAGAAAAAGATGGTTATGGCGGCTTTCCTGTAGACGGACAGTGGCTGGTTTGTAATAACAAAGAAGTTATAGAGGAACATTTAGGTAAAGTTTATAGTAAAGCAGGACCAGACGCACCACCAATGTCTACACCACATCTGGACACAAGGTATATTGATGGAAAAAAAGAATTACTATTTGGACCGTTTGCCGGCTTCACCACTAAATTTCTAAAAGAAGGTTCTAAACTAGATCTTCCCCTAAGCATAAACAAAGATAATATTCCATCTATGTGGGGTGTCTTCTGGCATAATTTACCCCTTACTCAATATCTCATAAAACAAGTAACGATGGATCATTCAGATAGAATGGAGGATCTCAGAAAATTTATAAAAAATGCCAAAGCAGAAGACTGGGAGTTGAAAGTTGCCGGTAAAAGAGTTCAAATCATTAAGAAAGATGAAGAGCAAGGAGGCGTTTTAGAATTTGGAACCGACGTGGTACATAGCAAGGATGGCTCTATTACTGCTCTACTCGGTGCTTCCCCAGGGGCTTCAGTAGCGGTATCTATTATGCTGGAAGTTATTGGCACTGCTTTTCCGGAAAAAGTTAAATCTAAAGAATGGCAGCAAAAACTTACAGAAATGATTCCTTTTTGGGATAAGGATATCGAAGGAAACGAAACTGAATTTAAAAAAGTGCAAGCGAATTCTTCCAAAAAACTGGAATTAGAAGCTTTGCATTAGATAGGCAAATCTCAAGATTAACCAGAATATTTCAATGCAAAAGAAGTTATAATAAAAGTCTAGCTCCCCATCAAGCTGAACTTATTTCAGCTTCTAACATGTTTTGATTAGCTACAACTTAGATCCCCGATATAAAAATCGGGGCAGGCTCTAAAATAAATTCAGGATGACGTTTAAAAAATGCCATGAAAAAACCCACTCCAAAAAGGAGTGGGTTTTTATTGAGCCGATGGAGGGACTCGAACCCACGACCTGCTGATTACAAATCAGCTGCTCTAGCCAGCTGAGCTACATCGGCCAGTAACTTTTATAACGCGTTTATCTTCGCGATAAGAGCTTCAGCTTTCGCTTCTAACTCTTTTTCTATTGCTTTAAAGTGTTGCTTTTTATTTTCAACATCCTTTTGATTGATCTTAGTGATCAATTCGTCAAAATCTGCAATGGCTTCGTCTACAATCGCTTCAGTTTTAGATGCGTCTTCAGGGTTAGCCATTTGATGAATGTATGCGGCATCAATAATGTCTCCCATTACATAATTCACATCTCTTTTCAATAATCTTTTACTTGCCATATCGCTTAAATTTCGGCTGCGAATTTAAGGTATTTTTTAATACAAATAACCACAGAGCTAAAAATAATTTTTACTGAATTTTCTTTAACGAATTAAGCGCTTCAGGAATATGCTGTGTAGCACCCATACTGTTGAACCTATGGATTAAGCGTTTATTCTTATCAAACACAAAAGTTTCTCTCCCGGGAAGTAAGCCCATTAAACCCGCTTTTACACCAAAAGCTTTTCTTGCTCTTTTTTCTTTATCTGAAAGAAGTACAAATGGCAGGTTATGTTTAGAAGCAAACTTCTTATGAGAACTCTCATTATCGGTACTTATTCCGATGACCTCAGCTCCTAAATCCTGAAATTCTTCATAATGATCACGAAAACTACAAGCCTCTTTAGTGCAGCCCGGTGTGAAATCTTTAGGATAGAAAAATACAACCAGTGCCTTATCCTCCAGTCGGGAAAAATGAAAGTTCTCTCCATCCTGATCCTTTAAAGTTAATCTCGGTAATTTGTCGCCAATTTTAAGTGCCATTTATTCTCCGTTATAGGTTACATAATTTCTTGGAGTCTCGTATAAAGTAATCTCCAAATCCAGTTCAGGTTTCAACTTTGCCCTGATTTTGTTCCAAATTACCACCGTTATATTTTCAGCGGTAGGATTAAGTTCATCAAAAGGAGCTACTTCCTCGTTTAGGTTCTTATGATCAAAAGGCACTTCTACCTCTTCATAAATTAGGTCTTTCAATTGTTTTAAGTCCATCACAAAGCCTGTCTCCGGATCTATTTCACCGGTGACCTTTACTATTAAATCGTAATTATGCCCGTGGTAGTGCGGATTACTACATTTCCCAAAAACATTCTGGTTTTTTTCGTCGCTCCAATCTTTACGGTAGAGCCGATGCGCCGCATTAAAATGAGCTTTTCTGTGTACGCTTAATCTCATTTTTGAATACTTGAATAATATTTATCGAAAATTATTTTAAACCATTCGGTATATACCCCGGGGTTTACTTGAATATCAGCTTTTATTGCACCCAGGCTCATCCATTTCCAATCGGCTACTTCATCGGGATTGGGCTCGGGATCATCTTCGTAATTGCCAACTAGAATATAATCGAATTCATGTTCTGTAAGTCCGTTATCGAAAGGAGCTTTATAAATAAAATTCATCACTTCCTTTAATTCGGTACTAAAGCCCATTTCTTCCTGAAGCCTTCTTTTTCCGGCAGCAACATTACTTTCTCCTTCCCGCTGGTGACTACAACAAGTGTTAGTCCATAAGCCAGGAGAATGATATTTAGAATGCGCTCGTTGTTGGATCATCAATTCGTCTTTTTCATTAAATACAAAGACTGAAAATGCCAAATGCAACAAAGCTTTTTCGTGCGCTTCTATCTTCTCCATCAAGCCAATTTGCTCGCCTTTCTCGTTAACTAATACTACGTTATCTGTTCCCATTTTTTTATTTGAATGCCAAATGTACGAAATGCAATGTAGCTTATACAAGTCCACATTTCCTAAAATTATGTTGCAATTAGCATTTACGATAACACCATAAATGTGAATTAAAGTCCTTTCCGGGAGTATAAATCACAATCTATGCTCAGGATAAATTCTGAGCGCCTGTTTTTCCTGTGCTCGGTTTCAGAGCATCTATTATTATTTCCGCAGTTATTTATTAATTCGGTCTCACCATAACCTCTACCCGTAATACGCGCACCAGGTACTCCTTTTCCAGTTAGATATTGAACTGTAGCCTCAACCCTTTTCTTTGAGAGTTCCATATTATATTCATCATTTGCCCTGCTATCAGTATGCGATCTTATGTCAAGTAATAGAGCAGGATGAGTTTTCATGAAATTAGCAATACTATCTAAAGAAGGTTTATCGGTAATTCTAATTTTAGCTTTATCAAGATCAAAATGGATTGGTTTTAATCTTAACGCACCTGTAAGGTCATCGCCAACCTTAGCGTCAACTATCGGTAAGCCTTTTCTGTTTCCGAATTTTAATGCGTTTTTTCTTCTTTTTACTTCAGCCGCATAGAAACTCCAATTAAAAAATGCGCGCATAGCTGCAATATTATGAGGATCTCTTCCATAAATACTATGTCCCGCCTGGTACATCACCAAGCCATTCTCTGTATTTCCATAAGCGTGTCCATAAGCTGTAATTACT
>DATFJA010000240.1:0-11655 GCA_035269545.1 Salegentibacter sp. | reverse complement strand
TAAAATTTGGAAGCATCAAGATTTTCCATAGAAGAATTATCAAAAATCAAAGATAGGAATGGATTTTTACGGAAGAAACTTTTACGAATAAAAAAAAATTGTAGATTTGTCGTGAACACTAGTAATTCTTAAAACAAAATTTAGAACGCATGAGACTTGCAATTCAATTACTTCTTTGGGTAGTTATTATAGGATTAGCCTACCTTACATTTAATGCTGTTTACGAACCAATCCAGTTTAATAAAATTAAAGAAAAGCGTTATGCCAAGGTAGTTGAAAACTTAAAGGACATTCGTGATGCCGAACTAGCCCACAAAGAAGTTGTTGGAACTTTTGAAGAAGATTTTGATAAACTTGTGAAGTTTTTGGATACTGCTGAGTTTGCAATTACACAACGTCGTGACACTACTGTATTAGATGAAGAATATAAAAAGCAATATGGTGTTGATGAATATATTGAAAAAGTTATTATAGATACTCTTGGATTTGTGCCGGTAAAGGATTCATTATTTAAAGGTGACAGAGATCGTTATACCAGTATGATTAATGTACCGGTTGAAGACGTGGATGCAAAATTTCAACTTGACGCTGGTAGCATTAAAAAAGGACAAACAGAAATCCCTGTTTTTAGAGCCAGAGTTGCTAAAAGCGTTGTGCTACAAGGTTTAGACAAAGAGTTGATTTTACAACAAAATCAAGTACAATCTGTAGACGATATTAACGGCCGTTACATAAATGTTGGTTCTATGGAAGAAGTTAACACAAAAGGAAACTGGCCAACCCAATATGGCGACGAGTAACAATACAGAACAAATAAATTTAGAACTGTCCATTCAGGTTAGCCTGGATGGACTTTCTTTTTGCAGCCTAAGTTCTGTAGATAAAGAAGTGGTTCAATTCAATAAGATTCGGTTTCCACAGCAACTGGATCCTGTTAAGATTCTAGTCGAGATCGAAAAGGTTTTTGAAAATGATAAAACCTTAGCTGAAACCCAACAAGTAAAACTTATTTTTGATAATGCGCTTTACAGTTTTGTTCCTGCTACTTTATTTAAGGAAGAAAACGCTTCAGATTATCTAAAATTTAATACTAAAATTCTCAAAACCGATTTTATAGCACACGAAGAAATTGGCAATACGGGAATTGTTAATGTTTATATTCCGTATACCAATATTATTAATTTCTTCTTTGAAAAATTCGGTGAATTTGAATATCAACACCTAAGTACCGTATTAGTTGAAAATTTACTGGCTTTGCCTAAAGTAGACAGGCCTCAAATGTTTGCCCACGTTAAAAACAAACAATTTGACCTCGTGGTTATTGAAAATGGCCAACTTTTACTTTGTAATTCTTTTAGTTTTACCGAAAAAGAAGATTTTTTATATTATATTCTATTTACTGCTGAACAACTCAATCTAAAACCAGAACGTTTTAGATTATATTTACTGGGAGCTATTAGCAAAGCTTCTCCACTATTTAAAATTGCTTTTGAATATATAAAGCATATAGAGCTTTTAGAAACCGATTTCAGCTTTAATAAAAATGAAGAGCTCACCGGTTTAAATGAACTGGAAGAATATGTTTTATTAAAATCATTTAAATGAGAATAATTTCAGGAACACATAAAGGAAAAAGATTAATTGCTCCTAAAAAGCTACCGGTGCGCCCTACAACCGATATGGCTAAAGAAGCCCTTTTTAATATCCTGAACAACAACTTTCATTTTTCTCAACTAAGCATTCTCGATCTATTCTCGGGAAGCGGCAATATTGCTTATGAATTCGCTTCTCGCGGAAGTAAAGAAGTTACCGCGGTAGATGGAAATTTTGACTGTGTAAAATTTATAAAGAAAACGGCACAGGAATTAGATTTTAATATCACTACCGTTAAAAGTGACGTCTTTAAATTTCTCGAAAAAGCTTACGTAAAGGCCGATATTATCTTTGCCGATCCTCCTTATGATTTTGATGAGGAAAAATTCCTGAAAATACCCCAAATCGTCTTCGAAAAAAACCTACTTAATCAAAATGGACAATTAATAATTGAACATTCTAAACACACCAATCTCTCAGATTTCCCTAACTTTATAGAAGCGAGGCGATATGGAGGTTCTGTATTTAGTTTTTTTGAAAATGTAGAATAGATTCTTCTTATTAAGAAGAAGAAGAAGCCTGTAAAGGCCTGGAAATAATATTTTATGACGGAGCGGATCAAGAAGATTGAACTTATTGACGTTAACTTAGAATTTTACGATGGAATTGTAATTTCTGAAGTAAAAGATGATGTAGTGTTCGAGATAGAACATGTGGAGCAAATTTTAAGAATATGCAACGAGGTTTTTGAAGGTAAAGACTACGTATATATTTCGAACAGGAAAAATAATTATAATGTAAATCCCACTATTTACTTTGAATTGAAAGATGTAAAATCGCTATTGGGAATAGGCATTGTAAGTGAACGCTATGAGGCTTTAAAGGTGGCAACTTTTGAAAAACAATTCTCCCCTGTTCCTTTTGATATTTTCTCCAACATGGACGAAGCCCGTGCCTGGGCAAAGACTTTATTAAAAAAAGCAGGCCTGTAATCCGGATTCTGTTCCTCCCGGTAAAACCGGGATTCCCCTTATCATTTATCTCAGGTTTTTGTTGCCAAAAACTTTTAGCTGCCTACCCTCCGGTAGCAAGCGAGCAGCTTGCAAACACCGGTTTACATGGCATTGCACCGCATAGAGTTTACCTGATTTCACTACAGCATTACCTGTACATCCTTTCTGTTGCACTAGTCCTTATTTTATCTTGATTCCTCAAAATAAAATAGGTGGGCGTTACCCACTATGCCGCTCTTTGGTGTCCGGAATTTCCTCCACCGATTATATCGTTGGCGATAAGGCGGCCTGCTTGGTGCAAATGTAGTTTTTTACAAAACAAGTCAATTAATAAATTGTTGATTTCTTCCGGCTAATTGTTCAAAATTATAAGCGTTTGCCTTAGAACTTATGGAGGCTATTTTTATATTTGTAGCTCAATAATATTCAATGGAACATTTTATAGTATCTGCTCGTAAGTACCGCCCACAAACTTTTAAAGATGTGGTTGGACAGCAAGCCATTACAAATACCTTAAAAAATGCCATTGAACACGACCACCTTGCCCAAGCACTACTTTTTACAGGTCCTCGTGGCGTGGGTAAAACCACTTGTGCACGTATCCTGGCTAAAATGATTAACCACGATGGTACCCAAAGCCCAGACGAGGATTTTGCCTTTAATATTTTTGAACTGGATGCCGCCTCTAACAACTCGGTAGATGATATCAGGAATTTAATAGACCAGGTTAGGATCCCTCCGCAAGTTGGCAAGTACAAGGTATATATTATAGATGAGGTGCATATGCTCTCCCAATCGGCATTCAATGCCTTTTTAAAGACTTTAGAAGAGCCACCACAACACGCGATCTTTATTTTAGCGACCACAGAAAAACATAAGATAATACCAACTATACTTTCTCGCTGCCAGATCTTTGATTTCAAAAGAATTACTGTTAGCGATGCAAAAAACTACCTTGGGTATATCGCTAAGCAGGAAGGTGTAAATGCCGAAGAAGACGCCTTGAACATTATTGCGCAAAAAGCCGATGGAGCTATGCGTGATGCCCTTTCAATTTATGACAGGGTAGTAAGCTTTAGCGGAAAAGAACTTACCCGCCAGGCAGTAACAGAGAATCTTAATGTTCTGGATTATGATACTTATATTAAGGTAACCGATCTTATTTTATCCAATAACATCCCACAACTCTTATTGAGTTACAACGAAATTCTTTCCAGCGGATTTGATGGCCACCATTTTATAAGTGGTTTAGCTTCACATTTTAGAGATCTCCTGGTTTGTAAAGATCAAAAAACAATTGAACTATTAGAAGTTGGGGAACAAACCAAAGCCCGCTATTTTGACCAGGCTGCTCAGACCAATCATCAATTTTTAATTAAAGCAATAGAGCTCGCAAATGAATGTGACTTAAAGTATAAAACGAGTCAAAATCAGCGTTTGCTAATTGAACTTAGCTTAATGCAGCTTGCCTCTATCACTTTTGATGGAGAAAAAAAAAAGCTTGATCAGTCAATAATTCCCGCTTCTGTTTTTGAAAAACAACCCGCACCGCTTTCTTCGGAGGAGAAAAGCATGGTACGAAAGAATGAGCACGGTGAAACTTCAGCTGAAGCTCCAAAGGAAAGTCAGTTACCTTCAGGAGAAAATAAAACTCAGAACAGCCATTGCGCCGATGATAAGGAAGATAATTATCATTCAGAAGAAACTATGGTTCCTGAACCTACTAAAGCAAAGGAAGAACCAGCTCCAGACCTTCCTCCGGCTCCAGAACCAAAGCCGGTAACCGATTCAGAAATTAAGAAAGAAAAGGTTTCGGGACTTTCGTTAAAAAGTATCCAAAAGAAAAGGGAAATAGAAGCCCGGCAACAGGAAGCTGCTCCTTCAAAAGATGTGGTACTTAGTGGTGAATTTAGCGAAACTCAATTACAGGCAACATGGAATGATTATGTAAAGCGATTGAAGAAACAGGGTGCTAAAATTCTAGCTTCTATCCTTGAAACCGACCTTCCTAAACTTCAGGAGAAAAATCGCATTGTGATAGAATTGCCTAATGAAACAATGAAAATTAACCTGGAGCGGGAGCAGAATAAATTGATGTCTTATCTGAAACAAAAACTTCAGAACACTGAGATCAGGTTGGTAATTCATGTGAATGAGCAATCGGCAAAGAAATATGCCTTCACCCCTATTGAAAAATATAACAAATTGAAGGAAAAAAATCCTTTAATAGAAAAACTACGAAGCACATTCGATTTAGACGTATAAATATGCTAGGATTAAAACTTCCCACAGACCCACGCTGGGCAAATATAGCCGAAAAGAATATTGAAGAAATTCTTATAGATCACGCTTATTGTGAACAAAAAGCAGCATCAACCGCAATTTCACTTATTGTCTCTTTTCCGGAGTATACTGAATTAGTAGATGAAATGATTGCATTATCAAGAGAGGAGATGGGACATTTTAAAATGGTGCACGAACAGCTTTTGAAGCGCGGCTACGTTTTAGGAAGGGACAGAAAAGATGAGTATGTTATTCAACTATTGAGTTTCTTTCCAAAAGGTGGCAGTAGAACCACCCAATTAGTTCATAGACTCCTAATTGCAGGCTTAATTGAAGCCAGAAGCTGTGAGCGTTTCAGGTTACTTTCAGAAGAACTTAAAGAAAAGGAGCTCGCTGAATTTTATCATAAATTAATGGTAAGCGAAGCCAATCATTATACAATGTTCCTCAAGTTTGCCAGAAAATATGGTGAAAGAGATGAAGTGGATAGAAAATGGCAGGATTTACTAGATTTTGAGGCTGAAATCATGAAAGACCTCGGTAAAGATAAAACCATTCACGGCTAAGTGAGAAAATTAAAAAACCCGGATAATTTCAATTTTTTCCGGGTTTCGATTTTAAGATAATTCTTTTTTATCCTCGTGGTAAAGGGACTTGATGATACCATCGGCCAGTCCTATTTTTGGTACATAAATATTATCAGCTCTAGCCCATTTCATAGAATTTAAATAAATCTTAGAAGCCGGAATAATTACATCCGCCCGGTCACTTTTTAGATTTAATTCCATAACACGTTCTTCGTAGCTTAAAGAATTTAGTAAATCGTTGTATTTCTTAATGTAGGCCAGGCTAAGCGGCTTTCCTTCTTTCTTCCCACTGGTTTTAAAGATATTATTGATGTTCCCACCAGATCCAATAAGATCAATTTCCTTATAAGGTTTTGTAGTTTCTCTAACCCATTGTTCCATTTCTTCCCAGGCACCATCATCTACAAGATTATTCAATAAACGAACAGTTCCTACCTTAAAAGATCTGGATGCCACAGTTTTTCCACTGCTATAAAGCGTATATTCAGTACTACCACCACCTACATCTACATAAAGATAATTACAGTCGTTTTTTATAAGTTCATGTAAATCTGTAGCTGCAATGATAGCGGCTTCGTGGTTCCCGTCTATAATTTCTATTTCTACCCCGGTTTTTGCCTTTATTTTTTCAACAACTTCAACACCATTCTTTGCTTCTCGCATAGCAGAAGTTGCGCAGGCTTTATATTTCTCAATTCCATGAGATTTCATCAAAAGTCCAAAAGCCTGCATAGTATCTACCATGCGCTCTATATTAGTTTCTGAAATCACACTCTTTTCAAATACATCTTCTCCAAGCCTAATTGGAACTCTTACCAGGGATGTTTTTCTAAAATCAGTTTCTTCTTTGCCCTTCTGCTCTGTAATCGTAGAAACTAAAAGTCTTACGGCGTTAGAGCCTATATCTATTGCTGCGTAGTTTTTTTGTGTAATCACGAGTTATAATTTTCTATAATACTTACCAAGTAAGAATTCTAAGTTTTAAGCTTACAAGCCTAAATAATTATTTTTTAAATTGTTGCTGTACGGGTACGTTTTCAGGTAATTTCTTCAAATAATAGTCGTATAATTCAAACTGGGAACGATGCTTATTGCCACTGCTGTCTCTATAGGCATTGTCCTGTTTTAAAGTGATAGTCCTTGCCTTTACGTTATCATGCCAGCTTATATCAAATGTTTCAATAATTTCCTGTTTAATATCTTCGTCATAGATCGGGCAGGAAATTTCAACCCTAAGGTCAAGATTTCTGGTCATCCAGTCGGCTGAAGAAATATAGACTTTAGAATTTCCGCCATTTTTAAATATAAAAACACGCGGATGTTCCAGGAATTTATCTACAATGCTTATTACTTCAATATTTTCACTTAATCCTTCTACCCCTGGAATTAAACAACACACCCCGCGAATAATAAGCTTAATTTTCACTCCTGCCTGGCTAGCCTGGTACAGTTTATCAATCATGGGATAATCTGAAAGGCTATTGAGTTTTAAAGCGATACCCGATGGTTTACCTTCCCTGGCATTTTCAATTTCTTTTTGAATTAAACTCACAAAAGCATTTCGGCTATAATGCGGAGAAACTATTAAATGTTTATACTTGTTTACTTTATAATTGATTTCGAAGAAGTCGAAAACTTTATTGACTTCTTTCAAAATTTCAGAATGAGCGGTAAATAAAGTATAATCGGTATAAATTCGTGAAGTAGATTCGTTAAAATTCCCGGTGCTTATAAAGCCATAACGTTTTGTCTTACCTTCTTCTTCTCGCTCTATCACACAGGCCTTGCTATGTACTTTTAAGCCTGGTACTCCGAAAATTAGTTGTACGCCTTCAGCCTGCATTTGTTCTGCGTAGCGAATATTGGCAACTTCATCAAAACGTGCCCTTAGTTCTATTTGAACAATTACTTTCTTGCCATTTTTCACAGCATTGATCAAAGAGCTGGCAATGTGAGAAATTTTTGCCAGTCTATAAATAGTGATTTTTATGGTTTTCACCTTGGGATCTAATGCAGCTTCCCTCAAAAACTTAACCGTATAGGCAAAACTTTGATAAGGTGTATATAGAAGAAAATCTTTTTTGGCTATACTCCCAAATAAACTGGTTTGTAAAATAAGCCCAGGGATTGGTAAGGGCTCTATAGGTTTATAAAGTAAATCTTCCCTACCCAGGCTTGGAAAATTCATATAATCGCGACGGTTATGGTAACGCCCACCCGGTATAATACTATCGGTAGATTCTATTCCCATCTTATTCATTAGATAGGACAAAGTATCATCGGCAATATTCATATCGTAGACAAACCTTACAGGTTCCCCTTTTATACGATCCTTCACACTGCTGGAGATTTTTTCAATAAAACTTTTACTCAGGTCACTGTCTATATCCAGTTCGGCATCCCTGGTAATCTTTATCATATGAGCCGAAATACTTTCATATTCAAAAATATTGAAAATAGTCCCAAGGTTGTATCTTATCAAATCGTCCAGCAGAATGATGTACTGATTTCCATTTTCTTCGGGTAATACAACGAAACGCTCAATACTTCTCGGGATCTCTATTAGTACATATTTTTGTTCTTTTTCGGTCTTATCTAATATCTTAGAAATACCATCTTGAGGTTTTTCCTCTTTCATCACCATTTTAACGGCAAGGTAAGCGGCACTATCTTTTAAACTGGGAGTTTCCTGAAGATCATTAAGAATAATGGTAACAAGGGCTGGACTTACTTTTGAAAGGAAAAAATCCTTAATGAACTTTTGTTGAGAAGCGGAAACCTGTTTCTCATTAATAATATGAATATTATGATCTTTTAATTGATGTTGAATATCGTGTAGAACCTGTAAACTTTTAGATTGGTGTTCTATAACAATTTGAGTGATCTCTTCCAGAAGTTTACTGGCCTTAATGCCTCCAAGAACACTTTTCCCGGCTTTACCTGCAAGGTCAATTCTCTTTACAGTAGCATATCTTACTTTAAAAAATTCATCTAAATTATTAGAAAATATTCCTAAAAACCTAAGACGTTCAATTAGTGGAACAGTCTCATCTTCGGCTTCCTGCAACACACGTGCATTAAATTGTAACCAACTAAGTTCCCTGTTTAAGTATTTTTTTTGAGGCATAAATTAGCGTAGGTTTTTGGGAAGTAAATGCAGTAAAGTCTTACCGGTTGTAATATCTTTCCAGTTATCAGTTTCAAAATCTATGACACAGAGACCCGTGGTAGGCAAATTGTCAAGAGGTTTATCGCCCAGCCGATTTACAATACTCGTCATCGCGGGATTATGACCAAAAACCATTAATTTTTCGATCTCTTTGGGACAGGATTTTATTACAGATAATAATTGATCGTCGTCAAAAGTATACAACTCTTTTTTGACAGTAAATCTCTCATCCGGTATTTGCAGGTCTTCTTTAAAAAGTTTAGCGGTAGTATGAGCCCTAAGCGCAGGGCTACTCCATAAGGTCAAAATTCCCGTATTAAACTCTTTAAAAGTTTTTAATACTACCTCCGCATCTTTATAAGCCCTTTTTTTAAGTGGCCTTTTTTCATCGGGCAAATTATTTTCCCAGGAAGATTTACCATGTCTAACAAGAATTAGTTGTTTCATAATCTCAAAGTTAAGGTGCTAATCGGTTTCTCTCCCAGGTATCTTTTTCTATAAACTCATAGATAATCCTATCGTGCAAACGGTTATTTCTTCCTTGCCAGAATTCAAAACTCCGGGGGGTTACCAGGTAACCGCCCCAGTGTTGCGGTTTTTCTACCTCCTTATCTTTATATTTTTCCTCTACTTCCTTTAGTTGTGCTTCTAATTCTTCCCGGGATCCCAAAATATTACTTTGATTAGATGCCCAGGCTCCTAACTGACTTCCTCGTGGTCTTGAAGCAAAATAGGACGACGATTCTTCCTCTGAGATTTTCATGGCGATTCCTTTTATAATTACTTGCCGCTCCAGGGCTGGCCAGAAAAAAGAAAGGCATACTCTTGGATTTTCCTCTATATCCTTCGCTTTCTCTGAATTATAATTTGTATAAAAGCTAAAGCCGTTCGCTCCAAAAGATTTTAATAAGACAATCCGATTTTTTGGAAATCCCTCTACTCCGCAAGTAGCGAGATTCATGGCATTCACTTCTGCTATTTCTGCATTTGCTTCAGCTTCTTCAAACCAATAAGTAAATAATGGTAAAGGTAAAGACGGTATATTCTCCTCTAATAGCTCGTTTTTTCCGTAGCTCTGACGATAATCTTCAAGACTTTTTTGCATTGTTTTTTGCTTTGTTGCAATTTACAAGTTTTACACTGAAGCCGGAAAATTTTTGTTACAAGATTACACAGTAGTAAGGTGAAATAAACTTTCTATAAATTATTAATACTGAATATAAACTTACTCTTCTATCTACTTAAAAAATCGGCAAAATACCACTACAAATTAAATGTTTTGCATTTTAACCATTTATAAGGCGATACAACTAAAAACTTTGAGGATTAGACATTAATAGAACAAAATATTTTAGATTTGATTAATATCGAATAGCTGAATAATTATTCTTTTTCAGTAAATCTCAAATCAATTTTTCATATTAATTTTCAAATTTTAAAGTATTGATCAATCGGAAGAACTATTTGATAGATTAAAAAAGTACCAACTATTTATATAATTACAGTAATAAGTACCCCAACTTTTTTATTGAAAAAACCATCCAATTATGGATGGTTTTTTGTTTTAAACTTAAGGGTTATTGCTAATTGTTTATATAAAATATTAATAATTATAAATTCTATTTCATATTTCAAACCCCTGATTCCCTGTAATTTTTAGAGAAAAACATACCGTTTACCGAAAATATGCAGGCTTATATCTAAAAAAACAGCTAAAACTTTTTATTAGGTTTTTTTGGTATAATTTTACTTCAGATTTAATAGATAACAATAGGTCACCCCCAACTTTCCTATAGGTAACATCCCTAATTTTACCGGATTTAAATCGACATTTTAAACAATTTTCGTCTGTTTTTCCCCAAAAAACAAATCACAAGGTTTTAATAACCGGTGATACAAGCTTTTTTATCGTAGGGATTTCTTGGAAGAAATTCTATAAAGAATTATAACATTTAATTCTAAACATTATTAATATGATTTGGAAAACTACTTTTAAATTGAATATTACTGCTGGTTTAAAAAACACCTTTTTAATAGGGTCTCTAATCCTTTTTATTAGTGCTTTTTCCCAAGTTAGTGCACAATGTAACAGCAACAACGTGACTGTTGCCGATTTTTATTTTGGGGATGCTAATGGAAACCCTATAGCATCAAATGATAATAACGAAATTGGTGATCCCATAAATGGGTTTATTTACGCAGATTTTGGAGGGTCTTCGGGTAATGGATATTCTCTGTATGTAGAATACGATGTTTATTTAAACGATGAATTTGAAGAAACTATAACTTTATGCTTATTCGAAGGACAAAAAATCCCACAAGGCAGTGATGTAGAAATAGATTCTTATACCTGGAACTGGGGCGACAAATTCGAAATAAGAAATTTTTACATGAATTGGAATACAAATTCCAAGGGTACTTGTGGAAATAGAGATAGAAATTCTCAATGTTATGGTAATCCAACCGGTTTTGTTGTTAGAACACCTCTGGTTGCAAATTTTGATTACATTACAAATTGCGATGACTTTATAGTTGACTTTAGAAATCTTACTACCGGAGGTAATGAGACAAATTATTCTTATTCCTGGAATTTCGACGGACAAGGTTCAAGCAATGCGACCGACCCGAATTTTGACTTTAATGCTGCCGGACAATATGAGGTTAGCCTCCTGGTTAATGATGGTGTTTCAAGTAGTTCAATTACTAAATCGATAAATCTCGACGAACTAATTGGAATAACTTTTTCCACAGAAGATCTTGATTGCAACGAAAACAATACCGGCGCAATAAACATTGCTGCTACCGGAGGGTCTGGTAATTATACTTATTCCTGGACTGGACCTGATTTTAGCTCAAACAACCAAAATATTTCTGGTCTAAATGAGGGTGTGTATCAAATAACCATTACCGATAACGAAAATAATTTCTGTTCTCTAACTGAGGAGATAATAATAGAAAAACCTGAAACTCCTAATACTCCTCTCACGGCAGTTACTCAACCAACTTGTGA
>DATFJA010000239.1:0-3194 GCA_035269545.1 Salegentibacter sp. | reverse complement strand
ACTTTCAATTTACATCAATGCACTAGTAATTGGTATTTTTCTGCACGTTTCTACCACAATTCTTTTTGAAGCCTCCAAGAACCATAAATTCAATATTTCTAAACTGGCGGTAATTGTTGGTGGAATTTTACTGGCTTATTTAATTTGATATGTTTAGCAAAGCTGAAAGCAAAAAATTAAGACAACAGTTCTGGACCAGCTTCGGTATCGTTTTCCGCCGAAAATGGATGCTTTACAACACCGGGATCAAGGAGCTTCAGTTAAAATTTACTTTTAACCGAAAATTCGCCCAGGTTTCTATTGATGTTTTGGATGAAGACCCGCTGATTAGGGCCTATTATTTTGAAAAGTTGCTTTCTCTAAAAAATATCCTGACTTCTGAATATTTACCTGAAGTCGTTTACGAGGAAGAATATGAACTTCCGGAAGGAAAAATAATTTCGCGGATTTATGTTCAGCTAGATCATGTAAGCATCCATAACCGAAACCAATGGCCTGAGGTGATGAAATTCCTCAATGATGCTATGGAACAAATGGAAGCTTTTTTTGTAGAGTATGAAGATCTTTTTAGATAGATTTCTTTTTTAGGCAATATTTTCAGGGTTTTCACCCAATTCACTCTTTCCTAAAACTTAATATCTTTTATCAACTGTTTTTTAAACCAATTACATTTGATATGTTATTCTTTGATCGATTTTCTCCAATACCTGGAGATAGAAAGTTTTCTAACACAACATTAATTCTGTCTTTTATATTTCTATTAAATATAAATGTTGGCTATGCCCAGGAGAAAGAAATTTCTACTGAACTAAAAGAAGCTTTTCCGAAAATACTTCCCACAGAAATGAAACAAATTTCTGATATTTCAGAGCCAGGTGATGGAACAGGCTATCTATATACAAATGAGAAAAATCAGCTTTCCCTAAAGGTGTACGCCCTAGAAAAGGAAGAGTCAGCACAGGCAAGACAACAAATGTACGACGCTGTAAAAGCGGGGACCATGGAAAAAAGGAGTTACGATGAATACGAGACTTTCGAACAAGAAACTGTTGTTAGGCAAAGTCCCTCTGAAGGAAAATTAAAGGGCTATAAGGTCTATGTCCCCGGAGATAATTTTATTTTACAAGCATTAGGAGATGTTGAATTAAAAGAAATTTACAGAGGGCTGCAAGGTTTACAGCTTGATGAAATTTCTGCCATTATTAAAAGAATGAAGTAAACCGAAGCAGTTGAGTTTAGAAATTTATCGCTCTCTGAAGACAGTATACAATTTCCAGATTCAGTTTTCGGAAATATGGATCCTGGAGAGGATCAGGTAGGAATAATTCTGGTTGTTGCGCCAAGAAGAAGAGCCAGGCAAAAAACTTACCAGTCAGCCTTTTGGTATAGTGTTAAGCCCTCTATAACCGGATTTTACTTAATGAAATTCCCTAAAGCGTGCCCTCTGATTAAATAGTAAATTCCAAAAAAATTAAAATGCTATAAAACATATGGTTTTTAAACGGCACACTGCTTAGTAATAATTTATAACTAGGAGTAAATGATACCATTAATTATTGCTATTTGGCAGGGTCCCAGTCGGCAGCTTTTTAACAAATAATAATTTTTGCAGGTAGATTATCTTCTTTAAAAGACTATTTTCAGGGTTTTCACCCAACTAATTTAGTCTCTTAATTGCTTAAAATAGGCCTATGAGAACTATTAGACTTTTTGCGTTTCAGCACCGTGACGAATTACAAATCGGAATCACTTATAAATTTGATTTTGAACTGAATGAATTCATTAAAAATATGGAGGGAATGCGCTGGTCTCGTACGCATTCCTGTTTTTATTTGCCCTATTCCTACAACAATAAAAAGCGGATTTATAATGTTTTAAAAAAGATAGGATCTATTATAGATTATTCAGCTTTAAAAGATCTTAAAACAGAAACAGTAAAAACTCCAGAGGAAGAGCATTCAAATTTAAATAAGCAACAGCTAGAGATCCTGAAAGAATTTCAGAATTATCTGATTGGCCAGCGTTTTAGTAAAAGCACCTTAAAAACTTATATAACTTTTGTGCAGCGATTTATTGCGTTCCAAAAAGATAAGCTGGATGCTATTAACAATCGTAGTATTGAGATTTTTATTGAAAAAGAAATTGCCGGGAAGAATTACGCCATTAGCACACACCGGCAATGTGTAAGCGCTTTAAAACATTTTGCCGCCTTACACCGATTTCCTGAATTAGAAGCCGAACAAATTGCCAGTCCCAGGAAATACAAATATTTACCGGTTGTACTTTCTAAAGAAGAAGTGATAGACCTTTTACGAGCTACAAGAAATTTAAAACACCGTGCGATTTTTGCTTTGTTATATTCATCCGGACTTAGGGTTGGAGAAGCTATTAGTTTGAAACAAAAAGACATGGATATAGACCGCAAACAAATTGCCATACGAGCGGGAAAGGGTCGAAAAGACCGGGTAGTGATCATGGCGGAGAGTTTTATTCCGTTGCTTTTAAACTATTTGGGCACCTACCGGCCCCGCACCTATTTTATTGAGAGTCCACAGGGCGGTCCTTATAGTTCATCAAGTATTAGGGCAGCTTTGCATCATGCTTGTAAGTTGGCAAATATCAAAAAGAAAGTCACGCCACATACATTACGGCATTCTTATGCCACCCATATGTTAGAAAACGGAATAGATCTAAGACATATACAGAGTTTATTGGGACATTCGAAACCTGAAACTACTATGATTTACACTCATGTAACTCAAAAGGATTTAATGGAGATTAAGAGTCCGTTAGATGTTAGTTTAAAGGCTTTATCAAATTCTGATAAAAAGGATATAAACATGCGTTTATCCCGAAATATTTCTGATTAATCGTGTATATTGTGCCGGATATAACAAGTTGTGAACAATGGCTCAGAAAAATGTTATTTATAATTTTATAGAGAATTACTAAAAACAGAATAATGACAAAAGAAAGTTCTAATTGGATGAAAGACCCAACAACAATCCAACTTATTTTATTTACTCTTTTTTCGAGTTTTGGTATCGTGCTTTTAATATTAGTTGTAACGGACTTGTTCACTGAAAACCCATTTAAAAAACAAAATTTATTGTTATTCTTTTTGGCACTTGCTTCAGCTATAGCAACTATTAAACTGCATATAAATTACTGGAAAAAGTAAAATATTAATGAAA
>DATFJA010000238.1:0-2423 GCA_035269545.1 Salegentibacter sp. | reverse complement strand
AACTGAGGATTTTCGGATGAAAGAAATAGACCACCAGTTTATTACGAGATTTGAATATTTTTTAAAACATCCATATAATTATTTAATTCCTGGGCCTCCTGGCTTCTTCCCATCATTTTTTCAGAATTTACATTCCATTTTCGAGGGTCAACCTTCCTTCCGATACTCATATCAGACCGTTTGGAATTAACTGTAACGCGCAGGTAAATATCACTCTCTGATGATTTATTACTACGGCTTTTTCTAGTGTAAAATGTTACGTGATGATAAGTTTCCATAATTTTGAGATTAAATTGAGCAATTAATGTACACTATTAAATGATAGCTTGAGAAAACTTTAATATTTTGTAAACAATTGATATAAAGGTGTTTTTGACGTCTCTAGTGTGCAATTTTCCCCGTGATTACTGGTCACCGAATTGCACACATAATTTTTAATATAATTTGGTTTATTTTGATTTTCTTAAAAACAAAAAACCCCGTAAATCCTAGGATTTCGGGGTTTTTGAAACATTTTGAAATGTTAAAAGTGGAGTCGGAGGGGTTCGAACCCTCGTCCAAACAAGCAATTCAGATGCTTTCTACACGTTTAGTTTTCGCTTAGATTGTCGGGAAAAAGTCTGGCCGAAAACTACCCAACTTTTTCCGTATCCTCAATTAAATTTCGGAATCTCATCAAGGTCCTAAGATTCCTATATTTACTTTATCGGTGCCCCTATTGCGAATGCCGTAAATCAAGGCCTTCGCGGGACATCTTGGCTCCCTGTCTTACAGGGACTAAGCAATCCTACTGTGATTCGGATTATGCAGCCAAGGCGTAGTTATCTTCGCCGTTTAAAAAAGTGTGAAATATGAGATTTACGAGCTATATCCCAGCGCTCGACGTGCTTACAACTCAATTAGACTCGCTGTCAAAACCAAGTCGACCCCATAAATAAAGAACATTGTCATTTCCGCAAAGGCAGAAATCCAGTCAGTTTTTGCTGATCTGAGCCTGCAAAGATACAATTTTAAATTCATACCTTTGAAATGCTTACATAAATGTACAAAACCCATACCAGAAATGATAAAGTTTGCACTGATTAAAGAAGAAAAAACACCACCAGATCGTCGCGTGGTTTTTTCGCCTAACAAACTAAGAGAACTCGTAAAAAAGTTTCCGGAAGCTAAATTTAAAGTGCAAAGTTCTGATATTCGAATATTTACCGATCAGCAATATCGCGAGGCCGGATTTGAGGTTAGTGAAGATGTTTCAGATTGTGATGTTTTACTGGGAGTAAAAGAAGTTCCGTTACCGGCGCTAATTCCGAATAAAAAATACTTTTTCTTTTCGCATACCATTAAAAAACAGCCCTATAACCGGGATTTGCTTAGAGAAATTCTTAACAATAATATCGAATTATACGATCACGAGGTAATTGTAAAAGAAAATGGAGCAAGACTTATAGGTTTTGGTCGATATGCTGGTCTTGTGGGAACTTACAATGGCTTCCGGGGAATTGGTCTTAAAGAAAATTTGTACCGTTTACCTAAAGTGGAATCACTGCCAGATCTTGATGCCATGTTGGCAGAACTCGATAAAATTACCATTCCACCAATAAAAATATTATTGACCGGGGCAGGAAAAGTGGCTAGAGGTGCCAAAGAAATTTTAGATCATTTAGAAATTAGAGAACTTAGTATAACCGATTTCCTGGAATTTAATGGAGAAGAGCCGGTTTATTGCAATATAGATGTGCTCGATTACAATAGAAAGAAGGACGGTTCGGCAGGTAGTCAGAAAGAATTCTTTAATGAACCCGATAAATATGATTCTAATTTTATGCGTTTCGCAAAAAGTAGCGACTTCTATATTTCCGGGCATTTTTATGGAGATGGAGCACCGGTATTTTTTACAGCAGAAGATGCAAAATCTAAGGATTTCCGTATAAAATATATCGCAGACATCTCTTGTGATATTAACGAACCCATTGCCAGTACAATTAGACCTTCAACCATCGCAAAGCCTTTTTACGGTTACGATACACAATCAGCCTCTGAAGTAGATTTCAGAGAAAAAGAAAGTATCCTTGTGATGGCGGTAGATAATTTGCCCTGCGAATTGCCAAAAGATGCAAGTGAAGGCTTTGGCGAAATGTTTATGAAACACGTGATTCCGGCGTTTTTCAATAACGATAAAAATGGGGTTTTAGCCCGTGCCCAGATGACTCAAAATGGAAAATTAACACCAAAATTTAGCTATTTACAGGATTTTGTAGATGAAGATTGAGTGGCTTTAAATCCTTAATTTCTATCCAGGGACCTTATTTCAGCTTTATATTCAGAAGGAAGAATTAGCGATTTAATTAATCCGTCTAATTTGATGAATGCACTTAATTTATAAAAAGGCAAGATCGGTTTTATAAAGGAATACTTTTCCAGCT
>DATFJA010000237.1:0-8249 GCA_035269545.1 Salegentibacter sp. | reverse complement strand
TAATTTTTTGAATTCAACCAGAGCCCAAAGCAAAAACTCCTTCAAGAAGTAAGAATCTTTTTCTGAAACTTCAGGATGGTATTTTTTAATTAGATCATTTAATGGTTTTACCGAATCAAGTTTCTCCTTGTACTCCGCATCCGAAAGATCATCGGGTAATTCGAAGCCGCTTTGTTCAAAAAACCATTCTACTAAATCATCATAAGGTGTGGTCTCGTCTGGTCTTTGTAATTTTTCAATTTTAGGAAAATACTGCGGGAATAAAGTTTTTACTGCATCGCCAATTAGTTGCACAGCTACACTGGCTGCTCCTTCTTCTTCTCCTTCATATACAAGTTCTACTTTCCCGGTTATGGCGGGCACAACACCAAGAAAATCGCCGAACCTCAACAGGGTCTTCTCATCTCCAGATTTCAATGAGCGTCTTTCTGCAGTACTCAACAGGTTCTCATAAGCCGTTATACTTAGTCTAGCACTTATACCACTTTTTTCATCTATAAATTCGCTTTCTCGTGCCTCAAAACTAATTTGTTCAAGCAGGTCTTTGGCAAGTTCGGGAACATAAACCAGTTCACTTTGTCTTTTATCAAGTTTAGCCTCCTGGGCGGTAATAGTTTTTGCAGTTTCAATACTATCTGGATAATGGGTTAGAATTTGAGACCCTATCCTGTCCTTTAACGGAGTTACAATACTACCACGATTGGTATAGTCTTCGGGGTTCGCAGTAAATACAAACTGCAGGTCTAGCGGCAACCTTAGTTTAAACCCGCGAATCTGGATATCTCCTTCCTGGAGAATATTGAATAAGGCTACCTGAATTCTTGCTTGTAAATCTGGTAGCTCGTTAATTACAAAAATACTTCTATTTGCACGCGGAATCATCCCAAAATGAATCACCCGATCATCTGCATAACTCAATTTTAAGTTTGCGGCTTTAATAGGGTCTACATCGCCAATGAGATCGGCTACCGTTACGTCTGGTGTGGCAAGTTTTTCAAAAAATCGCTCTTCTCTATGAATCCAGCTTATTGGAGTTTCATCCCCCTTATCTTTCACTAATTCCGTCGCGTACCTGGAAATAGGATTCAATGGATCGTCATTGATCTCTGACCCCTTTACTACGGGCATATATTCATCAAGCAAATTAATCATTAAGCGGGCGAGCCTGGTCTTAGCCTGGCCTCTCAAGCCAAGTAAATTGATATTATGGCGGGATAGAATCGCTCTTTCCAGTTCGGGAATTACACTGTCTTCATAACCGTGAATGCCGGGAAAGGTTGGTTCATTTTTCCTGATCTTTTCAATTAAATTCTCCCTAAGTTCCTCTTTAATACCCCGACTTTTATATCCGGATTTTTTGAGATCCCCTAAGGTTTTTATGTTTTCTACTTTCATATTTGTTTTTTTATTCTGTTTGAAACCCTCCGGCTGAATTTCTATTGAAATTCAGCCACCTCCCTTTAAAAAAGGGAGGAGCTTTAATTGTGACTTCTACCGCTATTTAGCTTTTCATCTATTTAATTTTAAGTACTACCATCAAGTTTTATTCTCAAAATTATCTGTAATTTCTTTTAAAACCGAAGGCAGATAATCAAACACCATTTTATTTTCAAAGCGTATAACATTGAATCCAAAACTTTCTAAATACCTAGTTCGTTTTAAATCCCTTTCTTCCATTGTACTGTTTAAATGTATTTCACCATCTAATTCAATAATTAATTTTTCTGAAGCGCAATAAAAATCTACTATATAGTTTCCGATACTATGTTGTCTCGTAAACCTTCTTCCTTCAAGGTTTTTGGCTTTTAAACACTTCCATAGAAATGCTTCAGCTCCGGTCATATTTTCTCTTAGGAATTTACGATATTCCTTTAATTCTTTGCGCGTATGAATTTGTTGTCTTTTCAACATCATTCTTAGTAATTGCTCCCCTCTTTAGATAAAGAGGGGAAGTTTTGGTTGCAAACCAAAAAGGGGAGTTTGATTTTTATTAATTCCCCCTAATTCTCTTTTTCCTATTGGTTTCGTAATCTTCAAAGATCATTTCGCCCAAACCTTTAAGACCGGTATAAAAAGCTTTACCCTGATTTGCATAGGTAAATTCCTTAACAAATTGCATTAAATAAGGATCTTTTGCTATCATAAATGTGGTAATAGGAATATGTAACTTTCTTGCCTGTCTTGCCATTGTATAGCATTTTCCAAGAATATAAGGATCCAGACCCATGCTGTTTTTGTAATAAGAACCATCCCGTTCTCTCAGGCAACTAGGTTTCCCGTCGGTAATCATAAAAATTTGGCGGTTGGTACTCCGTTTTCTTCTAAGAATATCCATAGCTAATTTTAAACCTGCAACGGTATTAGTATGGTACGGTCCAACTTTTAAATACGGAAGATCGGCGATAGAAACCGGCCACGCATCATTTCCAAAAACAATTATATCCAGGCTATCCTTTGGATATCTGGTAGTAATCAATTCAGCTAACGCCATAGCAACTTTCTTAGCTGGAGTAATACGATCTTCTCCATATAAAATCATACTGTGGCTAAGGTCTATCATTAAAACCGTACTCATTCGTGATTTGTAATGGGTTTCTTCAACCACCAAATCATCTTCGGTCATATTGAAATCTCCAATTCCATGATTAATTTGAGCATTTCTTAAACTTTCAGTAACAGAAATTTTATCAGGAGCATCCCCAAATTGAAAATTTCTAAAATCGCCGGTATGCTCATCTCCCCTGCCTACGTGATTAGTTCTATGACTACCGGAAGCACTTTTTTTAAGTCTTCCAAAGATTTGATCTAAAGCCTGCTTTCTAATAGCACGTTCGGTTTTAGCGGTAATAGTCATGCCGCCACCTTTATCTTCACCTTCCTCCTTGATATAACCTTTCTTTTTAAGGTCTTCTACAAAATCATCCAGCGTATAATCTTCTGTAGTCAATTTGTATTCCTCATCAAGCTGTTTCAGCCAGTCCAGCGCTTCATCCAAATCGCCAGAAGTATGGGTAATCAATTCTTTGAAAACCTCGAATAATCTGTCAAATGGCGATTTCTCCGGTGCTTCAAATTTATTGAAAACAAATCCGCTGCCCTGTCTGTAATCTTTCTTCTTCATAATTCTAAAATTACAGTATTTTATGTAGAATTGGAAAATCTTTAGCTGCAACAGTGATTAAACTTATGTTAATCTAAAAATTTGGTATTAGTATAAATGAGTTTTATATTGTTATTCTTTTCTTAAATACTATAACAATTACTATGGAGTTTAGAGATTTGAGTATTACTAAATAAACGTCCAATAGATGAGAAAAATATTATTGAGCTTATTTTTTTTAAGCATAGTTTCAAACAGTTTTGGCCAGGATTCTCCTTATGCCACCAATACCTGGAAAGATGGTGCATATATTGCCGGAACCGTTGGTTTAAATGTTCTAGGCTTTACATTTATTCAAAATAAAGAAGCGCTGACTGAAACTGAACTTAATGCACTGAATCAAAATGATATCTGGGGAATAGACCGGTGGGCAGCCGGAAATTACTCTGAGAATGCAGATGCTGCAAGCTATATTCCTTTCTATGCTGCTTTAGGAATGCCTCTAGTCTTCTTATCTAATAAGGCCGAGAGAAAAAACTTTGGCCAAATAAGTGTTCTATTTATCGAGACTATGGCTACTACCGGGGTTTTCTATACCATGACCGCCGGTTTAATAGATAAAAGCAGACCCCTGGTCTATAATGAAAATCTGCCAATGGGGGAACGAACTAAAGGTAAAGCCCAACGCTCGTTTATTGCCGGTCACACGGCTGTGGCAGCTGCTGGAACTTTTTTTGCCGCTAAAGTCTTTAATGACTTTCATCCCGATTCTAAGGCAATACCTTACGTTTGGGGAGGTGCTACTGGAATATCTGTCTTAATGGGTTATTTGCGTACCAAAGCCGGAAAGCATTTTCTTACTGATAATATAGCAGGTTTCGTGGTAGGAGCTGCCAGCGGTATTTTAATACCAGAATTACATAAAAAAGGAAAAGAAAGCCTTGATCTTTACCCCACTGCCAGTTTTAATATTAATGGTACGGGTGTAAATACTAAAGGGCTGGCGTTAACTTATAAATTTTAAGCGAATTCTTTATGGAAATTTCAGAAATATTAATGCTTGTGGCTTGCGCAATATTTTTAATTCCCAGTCTGGCATCTGCAACTAGATTTGATCAATGGTGGATTCGTGCTTTTGATTTTCCACGTCTTCAGATTTCAGCACTTATCATCTTAATAATTATTGCAGCTATAATCGTTTTTGATTTTTTTCAAATAATTCATTTTATAACTATAGGTTTATTGGTTTTGAGTTTGATTTACCAGTTCCATAAAATATATCCATATACCCCATTTGCAAAAAAGCAGGTAATGCAATATGAAGATGGAGGCAGCATAGACAATATTTCACTTTTAGTCAGTAATGTTCTAACTCCAAATAATGATTTTCATAAGCTTCTTGAAATTGTTAACAGGAGGCAACCTGATATGCTACTAACCCTTGAATCTGACAAGAAATGGGAAAATGCTTTAAAGGAAATTGAAAAAGAATATAAATATACCGTAAAGGTACCACAGGATAATCTCTACGGCATGCATTTATACTCTAAACTTAAATTAGAGGAAATAGAGGTTAGATACTTAATAAAAGACGATATTCCATCCATTCACGGTTATGTGATTTTAGAAGATGACTCAAAAATCAGAATTCATTGTATGCATCCCAGGCCGCCTAGTCCTTCTGAAGCAGATACTTCCACTAATCGCGATGCCGAATTACTGATGTTGGGAAGAGATGTTAAAAAACAAGATGATAGTGTTTTAGTTTTTGGAGATTTAAATGATGTGGCATGGTCCCGAACCACCAAGTTGTTTCAACAAATGAGCGGGCTATTAGATCCCAGAATTGGAAGAGGTTTTTTTAATACTTTCCATGCTGATTATCGTATTTTTAGATGGCCTCTTGATCACGTTTTTCTTAGCAATGATTTTACTCTAGTAGACATTGCTCGCGAAAAACATATAGGTTCAGATCATTTTCCGATGTATATCAAATTAAATTTTGAGAAAAAAGCAGAAGATGAACAAGACAAACCAGAAGCCAAAGAGGAAGAAAAGGAATGGGCCCAGGATAAAATAGAAGATGCCCAACCCCGAGATAAAAGCGTTTAAACCGGTTGAAAAAAATGACTTATTTCTGAAATATCCTTAATTTTTTCGCAATCTGCAGCTGTGATAGGTTTTTCGATAAAGGCTCGCACCATATTATACCTTATAGCTTTTTCTCTATCACTTCTATTGATAGAAGATGAAACCATTACTACGTGATAATTGGAGTTGTCTTCGTAATTATTGAGACTGTCTAGAAATTCCCAACCATTCATCTTTGGCATATTTATATCCAAAAAAATAAGAAATTCTTTTTTTTCTGCTCGATGTTGTTGCTCGTATAAATAGTCTAAGGCTGTACCCGCTTCACTGAAGCTAATAGGATTTGAGGTGATCGCGTGATTACAAATCATCTTTTGTTGAATAAAAACCACAATCTGATCGTCGTCTACAATAATTACTTCAAGCATTTTCGAGGATTTGGGGGCTGAACTCAGAATTTTTCTTCTGTTTGATTTGTTATTTTTCTAATAATCTTGTCGAGTTCTTCAGACGAATTTAAGATATTATCTATAATTTCCTCAATATTATCAAGGTTATTTCTTTGATTTTTTAACAAATCAATCAATCCCATAATCCTTGCTAAAGGCGCCCTAACCACGTGAGATTGTGTCCAGGCTATTTCCCTAAGCCTTTCATTACTCCGCTCTATGGTATTAATGTATTTTCTTCGTTCCGTAATATCTTGTATAGAACCAATTATACGTGATGGTTTGCCTTCCGCATCAGTTATAACGTAACTACGATCCAGTATGTATTTATAGTTTCCATCAGCACATCTAAAACGATATTCAATATTTAGTGTTATATTTTTATTATTGTAAAGACCTTTCGTAGCTTCATTTACGCGTTCATAATCTTCTGGATGCAGCCTTTCCTGCCACCATTCTTTTGAAGTTCCCACATCTTCCTGTCTATATCCAAAAATATCGTACATAGCATTACTAAACTGAAAGGTATTCTCTTCGATATTATAATCAGTAATTAAATCGCTCGTAGCTTTTGCAACAATATCATAGCGATCCAGGCTCTCTCTTAATTCCTTTTCCTGCATTTTAAAACTGGTAATATCTCTTGAGGTTGCCACTAAACCTTTTACGGCAGGATCGTCTCTTAAATCACTTATAATAGTTTCCAACCATCGCCATTCTCCTTCCCCACTCTTATATCTATAAGAAGGCAACTGATAAGATTTTACTTTACCTATATATTTAATCTTGTCATCAATATGTGGACGATCATCTTTATGAATATATTTAAATGCATTACTTCCTATCAATGTTTCCGGGTTTGCTCCTAAAATATGCTTTGCACTAGGACTTACATAAGTGTAGTGAAAATTTTCATCTAAAATACTTATTACATCACTGCCATCCTGCACCAGGGCTTTAAAACGCTGTTGACTATGTTTTAATTTTTCCTCAGCTTTAAGTTTTTCGGTGATATTATGGGCCAGGGTAACACGGGCTTCCCTTCCTCCAAATACAATAGGATTGCTTTGAATATCAATAAAAAGTAATTTTCCACTTTTCGTACGATGATTAACCTTTACGGTGAAGAAATCGTGAAAATTATCCTCTACAATTTGCTCTATTCTATCCTCACCATCAGCCCATATGTCTCTAACGGTCATTCTTAAAAATTCTTCCTGAGAATAGCCATACAATTCGATTGCAGCCTGGTTAACACTTAAAAATTCCAGAGTATTACGGTCTAATACCCACATCGGTAACGGGCTGGTGTCAAAAAGTGTACGGTATTTCTCTTCAGATTCATACAGTTGTCTTTGTGCCTTTTTACGCTCCATGCTATAATGGATGCTTTTTGAAAGGCTTGATGCATTGATCTCATCTTTCAGTAGGTAGTCAGATACTCCCCATGAAAGTGTTTTCATTCCATAATCTTTATCGGCATATCCAGTAAGTACCACTACTGGTGCTCCATTGGCCAAATTCAGTATTTCTTTTACTAAAATTTCGGTATTTTTGATATCAGGAAGTGAAAGATCAAGCAATACGGTATCGAAACTTCCAGACTTCTGGAAAATTTCTGTGGCCATTTTAAAAGTTTCGGCGCGCTGTATTTGAAGGGAAGTATGCTCTTCGTAAAGATAATCTTCTATAAGAATAAAATCGCCCGGGTTGTCCTCAATAACTAATACCTTTAATTCCCCGGATTTTTTTTTCATTTACTATAATTTTACTTTAATAAAAGATGAATTTTGTATCAACCAGTTACAAGAAATAAATATGGTTTTGAAGTTCTACTTAAGCATTAATAAGTAAATATACTAAAATTGTTTTGGCATTGTAAAATAAAAACTGCTGCCTTCACCAGGAGTAGAATCTACCCAAATTTTTCCGCCAAAATTATCTACAATCTTTTTACATATTGCAAGGCCAATTCCTGTTCCTTCATATTCTTCTCGCCGATGTAATCGCTGAAAGACAACAAAAATTTGTTCTTTAAATTCTTCTTCAATCCCTATTCCATTATCACTAATTTTAAACTCCCAGTCTTCCTCTCTTTCCCTAGCCGAAATCTTAATTTCCAGACCCCGTTTTTTCGAATAATACTTTAGGGCATTTTCTATTAAATTTGAAAATAGCTGCCTTAGAAGTGGTTCTTCAACCTTTAAATTTGGAAGCGAATCAATTTCAATTTTAGCTTTTTTATCTTCAATCGATTTTTTCTGAAGTAACAATACTTCAGAAAGTAAATTTTCGAGATCCACCGTGGTAACTTGATGCTCCACCCGGCCTACCCTGGAATACTCCAATAGATCCAGGATTATTTGGCGCATACGGGTTGCGCCATCGTGTGCGAAATAAATATATTGTCGCGCCCTTTCGTCTAGCTTGTGATCGTACTTTTTCTTGAGCTGCGTTAAAAAACTAGTTACCATTCTAAGTGGCTCCTGCAGATCATGGGAGGCGATATAAGCGAATTGTTCTAATTCTTCATTAGATAATGCTAATTCATCTGAATGTTTCTTCAATGTATCATTGAGTTCCTCTAAGGCTTTTTCCTTTTCTTTAAC